>CABRFW010000141.1 GCA_902470265.1 uncultured Collinsella sp. | reverse complement strand
CCGCCGTATACATACCGCGGTAGCCGCCTCCCTCGAGTGCCAGCCCCACCGTGCGCGTCATAGTTGGCTGTGCCATGCGACCATCTCCGTCCCCGCAAATTTAAACGGAACAAGTATACCCATCAACATATACCGCCCCAGTCGCATTTTTATCGAACATCGCATCATCGCGCTGCCGTTTGTCGAATAATAGCCACCCACAGCATGTGTACCCCTATATAATTTTGCACTGTTGTTTATACTACTCAGCAGTTATCAACAGCGAACATTAGCCGGCAAAGTAACCCAACAACGCAGCAAGGCGGGGGCCTGGATACACGCAAAACGCTGAGCAACGATGCGTGTACACAACGAGCTCGCCCGACGCAATCCGCTCCGACTTCAGAAAGCCGCTTAGAACATGGATACTGTCAGCAATTACACCGAAACGCTCGAAAAGACCGTCCGTGACCTTCTCGAGCGTCAGGAGGATCTGATCAGGACCGCCTTTACCGACCAGCTTACCGGGCTTGGCAACCGTGGCGGCTTTGCCCGTTCCCTCGAGGAGCTCTGGGAGCAGGACACCCCCGTTACCATGGCGTTCATCGACATCGACAATCTCAAGCACTGCAACGACGTCTTTGGGCATGACGAGGGCAACCGCTATATCTTGCAGGTAAGCCTCTATCTCAAACTGTATATGAAAGTGGACGAGGCGGCGTTTCGCATAGGCGGCGACGAGTTTGCCATCCTATCTACGATTGCGACCGAGGACGACCTCGCCGAGCGTCTGGAACACTGCCGAACGATCCTGCTCAAAAACAACGATTCCGAGATGCCCCACTCGTTTAGCTACGGAGTGGCACACGCCGACCCCGCCCTGGGCGAAGCCTCCAATCGCATGACACTCGATGCCGACCATCGCATGTACGACTACAAGCTACGTCATGCCATGCACCTCGATCGGCGCAATATCACGCAAGTCCACGCCGACGACTTCGAAATAAGCGATCGCATTTTTGACGCCTTTTCGATGCTCAACGAGGGCCGTTATTTCTTTATCGAGAACTTGGACAAGGACCGCACCCTTTGGTCGCAAGGTGCCTTGCGCGATCTCGGTCTTCCTTCGGAGCACATAGACAGCTGCCGCGATTTCTGGAAGACGCGCGTCCATCCCGATGACCTCGAGGCCTACGCCAACGACATCAACCAGATCTTTAACGGCTCCAAACACCGCCGCGTCATGCAGTACCGCATGCGCAATGCCGCGGGTGACTACGTTCTCTGCCGTGCTCGCGGGTTTCGCATCGACGGCGACGGAAATGCCCCCTCGCTCTATGTCGGCGAACTTGTCAACCACTCACTCGCCGAAACCGTCGACGCCGCTACGGGCCTCGGAACGCAGCGTATGCTGATCAACGCTATCGATGCCTGCCGTCGCGACCGCTGCGAGACGGGGCTTATAGCGGTGCGCGTTCGTGGCACGACAAAGCTCAACGAGCTCTACGGGGCCGAGGCTGTCGACAACATGCTTGCCGAATACGCAGGCCGTATGCTGTCGATCACCCGCGGCAGGAGCCGGGTCTACCGTTCACGAAGCGTCCAGTTCGTCGTGCTCAGCAACGATTTGGACCACGAGGCATTCGAGCAACTGACCCGCCACCTTAAAGAGGCCGTTTTCGCTCCTGTTCAAATCGCAGGCGACGCCATTACTCCCGTCTGCCTTGTCGTCCCGGCCTTTTACGAGCACTTAGCCCATCAAGCGACCGCCGTTTTAGGCGAACTCGACCGTCGCCTTCGCACGGCCGGCGGGCTTGTTCCCAACGACAGCCTCCCCATACCCGAGGCGGAGCGCAAAAGCGCCATCGCCGAACGTATCGACTCGCTCACGGGCCTCTATCGACCCAGCGAGTTTATGCGGCGCGCCAACGCATTTCTCGAGGCAAGGCGCGACGACACCTGGTGCATCGCCACCGTCGACATGGGTCACATGCGCCTGTTTAATGAATGGCACGGCCAGGCCGAGGGCGACCGCGTACTCGCCGATGTGGGCACGGTCCTCAAGGACATCGAGAATGCCGATATGGGCGTCGCAGGGTACTGGGGCCAAGATGACTTTTGCGTACTCATCCCCTTTAAGCACATCACCGTCCATCAAATCTACAACCGCGTTCGCGAGGCAGTAGCCAGGCATGATGACGGCGTAGGTTTTTGGCCGTCCATGGGCATTTACCCCATCGACTCCAATGAGGAGATCACCATCGATGCGCAGGCAAAGGCCATGTTTACCAATCGACGCGCCAAAAACGACTTCAAGGAGCGCATTGCTATTTTCCGCCCCGAAGAATATGAACACGAGATTGCGTTCCACCGCACGCTGACCGAGTTCCAGTACGCGCTCTCAAATGGCCGCATCACGTACTACCTGCAGCCCCAGGTCGATATGGAAACCGGCGAGATCATTGGCGCCGAGGCACTTACGCGCTGGATTGACAAGGACGGCTCTCTCATTTCACCCGCAACGTTTATCCCCGCACTCGAGGAAAGCGGCTTTGTGGTGACGCTCGACAAGTACATTTGGCAGGGTGTCGCCATATGGCTTCGCGAGTGTCTCGATCGCGGTCTTCGCGTGGTTCCGGTCTCGCTTAATGTGTCTCGCGTGGACATTCTTGCCTGCGACGTTGCCGAGCATATAGGATCGCTCGCCGCCCAATACAACCTGCCGCCCGAGCTCATGCGCATCGAGATCACCGAGACGGCTTATACGGGAGAGTCCGAAGCCGTGGACAAACTGACAGCCGACTTGCACACCCGCGGCTTCTCGACCTATATGGACGATTTTGGCACCGGTCAGTCCACGCTCGCGATGCTCAAGAACGTCAACGTCGACGTCATCAAGCTCGACCGCACCTTTGTGCCCACCGACCGCGATCAAGGCCGCAGCGCGCAGATCGTGTCATCGATGCTCGAGATGGCGCAGTCGCTCCATCTGCCCATTGTAATCGAAGGCGTCGAGACAGATGAGCAGGCGAACATGCTACGCCACATGGGCGCCCGCTACGCTCAGGGCTTCCTCTACTACCGTCCCATGCAAGCGAAGGATTTTGAGACATTGCTCGATGGTGGCAATAACAACTGATATGCTCGCGCGCAAAACACCACCGTCGTAAGAAGCATTTGTCTCCATTGGCTAACTTATATCCCCAATCCAAGCCGAATTGGGGATATGATACAAACCGTTGTTCCCCCAAGGAGGTTATCCATCATGAACGAGTCGTATCGCCTGGGCGAGCAATCGATTATTGCCTATCTTCAGCGACTTGCGAATGGCATCTCGACCGCCGAACTCGATGTTGCCGCGCTGCCTGCAGATCTACGCGCCGTTGGTGAGCAACTGCAAAAGACGCATGCTATCCTGCAACAAGAGCGCCAGCTGCTTGAGCGCAACGCCTATATCGACCCGCTCACCAACTTGGGCAACCGCAGCGGACTCGACCGTCACGTCGAGCAGCTCTGGCGCAAAGGCGATCCCTTCACCTGCGCCTATATTGACATCGACCATCTCAAACATTGCAATGATAGGTTTGGCCACGCCGAAGGCAATCGCTATATTCTGAGCATCTGCCGCACGCTCTCCGAAACCATGGAGCACAATGAGATGCTGTTCCGCATCGGTGGAGACGAGTTTGTGCTCATCTCGCTCTCCGCAAACGAGACCGAACTCGAGCAGCGCTTGGAGCGAGTACGTGCCGGGCTGATCGAGGCGAGCTCAAGTGGCAAGGCGCCCATGATCGCCAGCTTTAGCTTTGGCTGCTCGCGCGTCGATCCACTTGCCGGCGACACGCGTCGCCAGATGACGATGGATGCCGATCGCAAGATGTATCGCTATAAGCTTATGCATCGTGTGCAGCAACCGAAAGACAATGACGCGCCGCAACGCCCAATCGTCGATCAGCTTCCCTGCAACGACCGGGTGTTCCAAGCGATCTCCATGAGCTCCGAGACGCGCTATCCGTTCATCCTTAACCTCGATACGGGAGAATCGCAATGGTCGGTTAACGCCGTGCGCGATTTTGACCTGCCCTCCCAGCACCCTTTTAACTCACTCGACATGTGGCTCGCCCGCGTTCATCCCGAGGACCGCGACAACGTACGCGCCGAGCTCGACATGGTGATAAACGGCACGTGGCACTTCCACTACATGCAGTATCGCGTAATGGATGCCACCGGAAAATACGTGCTTTGCGACTGCACAGGTTACCGCTTGGACGGCACCGATACCGAGCCCAGCATGTATGTGGGCACTATCATCAACCGAAGCTTGGCAGATACGACCGACTCGGTAACGGGCCTGGGCGATGTCCACGCGCTGGTCAACGCTATTGGAGAGATGCGCCGCGTGGCGCGCGAGGCAGGCTTTATTGCCATTAAGGTCGACGATATCGCCGAAGTCAATGCCCGCTTTGGATTCGATGCAGGCGACCGCGTGCTCGCCGAAAGTGCCGCCTGCCTCATGGATTGTTCGCGCGGTAAGGGTCGTCTGTTCCGTTCGACCGGACCGATGTTCGTGGCGCTTTTCGACGAATTCGATCCCGAAGAGACCGACGCGATCGCAGACGAAATCGAACGGTTCTTGGGTTCTCCCGTGCTCATCGGCTCGCTTGAATATCAGCCGCCCATTCGTGTGGCGACGCTTCATCTGGACGCTGTCGATCGACAGCCTGTTTCCATTTTGAATGAGCTCAAAGCGTTGCTCGGGAAAGCCGTGCAGGTGCCAGGTACCAAACTGGATTAGCACCGCGCCCGCACCGTCTCCCCCATCGTGCGATAATCCTCTG
>CABRFW010000140.1 GCA_902470265.1 uncultured Collinsella sp. | reverse complement strand
AGCGCGAGCTGCTGCGCGCATGGGGCTATCCCGTTTGGAACCTGCCGGCGGGAGCCTGTCTTGCCACGCGCGTCCCCACGGGCGAGGAGCTTACGCGCGAGAAGGTCGATTTAATCCGCGTCTGCGAGGACTACCTGCACGATCTTGGCCTGACGCAGGTACGCGCGCGCTTGGTCGGCGGCTACATGCATATCGAGGCCGCGCCCGCAGATGTCGCCAAGATCGCCGCCCTCGGGGGTACCGCCGTCGATGCCGAAGGCAAGACCCCGCTGCCCGCCGCCATCGAGTCCGCGCTGCGCGAGCTGGGCTGCGGCCACATCTCCCCCGAGGTCACCCCCTACATCCACGGCAACATGAATCTTTAAGTTACGCCGTTTTACAAACGGCGTAACCGCTCGGCGCTGCGCAGGCCCCGGGCACGGCAATCTGACGTTCAACCGCACGGGCGCGACCAAAAGGTCAGCGCCCGCTTGTTTCACGTCACCTTACCGCACCCGGAGCCCGCTCGCTCGCATATGCTCAACCTGCACCGCGTTAACTGACCTGCCAAAAAGGGACAGGTTTATTTTGGCAGGTTTTATCTGGGGAAATATCGCGAGGCAGTCGCCCCCCTAGCACCCATCTAACTTCGAGAGACACAAGAGGGGCGACTCGGCTGCATCTACTTCTTCCGATAGCGGCGGTTGCGGCTCGTCGACGAACCCATTACTTCGATGAGTCCTTTATCCGCCATTTTTGGCAGATGGTAGCGGACGGACGAAATTTTGACCCCCGATGCAACCGCTATTTCTCGCGCCGTCATATCCACTTCGGCGCTGAGAGCCTCCAGGATCCTATCCGCTGTCGAAGCTGACGATTCTCTGCTCATATCGATAATCTCAAACGTGTCTTTGCCACATTTTGACAGGACATGTTTATCGACAAGATCCCCGCAGATCAGGCGAATGTCATCCGAATCCCACTTCAGGGCCTCTCGTATTTTTTGAACATCGCATACGCACCCATGCTCCCGCATAAACATGAGCAATGTTTCCTCGCGATCCGTCAGCTCGGTGCCCACATGGCTCTGAATCCACGTGCGGTTTTCAGCAAGCTCCGCCCCGTGCCGGGAAAGCAGCACCGTAAACGAATCGGCCTTAACGATAAATTTCGGCCTTCCAAGCGAACGAGACTCCATCTCGCGAATCATAGCCGGGATACCAGATCCCTGGCTTTCCGCAACGGCCCCCTCGGCATGCTCTAACGGCGTCGCCCCCATTAGGCTCATGAGCTTTGGGTTTCGGCAGCGCGATTCCCCGTCCGCAAGATTGTCCACCGTCTTTCCGCCCCAAAGCCCGCCAGGGTTTTTGATCTCTATTCTGTCTGGATAGATATCGACACTCACAGCCTGCCCCACAAACATGGGCGAATATTCTCGATGGATGCAGGCATTTGCCAAGGCCTCGCGCAAAACCTCCTGGGGAACTTCCCAATCCTCCCTTCTGCCAGCGCCTTGCACTATCGCCGCTTTGCGCAAGTTTCGTCCAATCGCGGCAAGGGCATCTTCGATGCAAGCCGGAATCGGGCCATCGCACAACTGGCGGTCAATAAATCGGGGTTGCCCGGGTGCAGATTTTTCCACATCGGAATGAACGGCGACATCGATCATCAGTTTGGGATAGAACTGCTGGGGGTAAATTCCCGCCGACAGAAGCCCTGCGAGCTTCACCGCTCCATCCTTTGTAGTGATATTGAGTCTGACCAGCTGCTTTTCCAGCGTATCGGCCCCGCGCAAAACGCGGGGGGTCTGCAGCCGGCGAGTTGCGATAATAGACCGCACGACATCTGGATCCAAATCCTCGACTGTTGCCTCCGAAACCACCGTGCCGTCTGCATCGCTCGGAAGCAACGCACTCTGCAGCTCATATAGCTCAGCGGGTGACATCTTGATATCTTTATCATCCACGCGCTTGTAGCTACCGTTCTGTACGCCGCGCGCGCCGATATAGCAAGGTTTCGCTTTAAGCTCAAGTTCAAAGATACGCACCAGAAGCACCTGGAGCCCGTCGACCTCGCCTCGATCAAGCTCGTACCGCGGCGCATGGGTCACCACTGCTGCTGACCCTCCGTCTCCGATACCCGAAACAAACTGATCGCGCACCCTATCGATAGCAAAGTTAGCCGAAGGAACAAATCCTTCGGCTTCGTTTAGACCCAAAATAATGAGCCCACCCGCTGTGTTCGCAAAAGCGCTCACTGTCTCCCATACGTCTGCGCTCAATTTATTCGTGCAGGCTTTAACTTCTACCGATGTGTCATCAGTCCCCCGCCTGCGAAGGCGCTCAACGATAAGGCCAAGAGGTTCATCCAGCAGCATTGGCATTCCGTCTCTCTAAAACGATAGATTTATCTCTCTAAAGTATAGTATATCTCTCTAACTTTAGAGAGATAAGCATCTTATTTTAGAGAGAAATTTAGAAAGATGTATCGAATTCACCGCTAGATTGCCTAATGTTATCTCTTTAACTGGCTTTCTCTTTAGAGAGACATTTAGAGAGACGAGCGCGACCTCTCTAATCATGGGCTCCACTCTTTAAGGTGCGCACTTCCTAACCGTGCCCTAAGTTGCGGTGAAATAGTCCCCGATTAACCCGCCAAAAAGGGACAGGTTCATTTTGGCAGGTATTATCTGGGGAAGCGCCGAATAGCTTCATATACACAGCCGCCGCAGCTCCATATGAGGCAAATGAATCAGTAGCGTTTGTCCCAAATCTTAAGTATTTGTTCGACAGAACGGCCCCTGCCGGCTCCTGCTAGACTGGTAGATTCCCAACCGTCCATCCAGGAGCCTCAATGTCGCGCAAGTCCGCCTACAAGCAAGCACTTTCCATCGGCACCGCCGTGGTGCTGGGGTTTGCGTTGTTTACGGGATCGCTCGACGGAGCTCCCAAGCTGCTGTCGCCGCAAAGTGATGAGCAGGCGGCAGCCCTGGCCGAGAAGCAAGACGAGAGTCCCAGCCGCACCGACGACGAGGCAGACCTGGTTGCCCGGCTCGAATCGGGAACAGCGAGCTCCTCGGACTCTCAAAATAGCCAAGACTCTGGCGATGGCTCCGATTCTGCCGCATCCGACACCGGTGACGACGCTTCCGCGGACAGCGCCGCCACCCCAATCGACGAGGTCGAAAACCCCGATCTCGACCGCGCTCGCGGCGTATACCTCAGCAGCATTCCCGACTACGCGGGCAATCCCTACGTTGCCCTTCGCGCCGACAGCACGCACCCGTTGGGCATGCCGTCATTCACACTCGATGAATACGAACGCGCTGCAGAAGAGGGCTGCTTTAAGAAATTTTCCAAGCTCGACAGCCTGGGCCGCACCCGCAAAGCGCTCGCCTGTGTGGGCCCCGAATCACTCGGTCAAGGCGAGCGCGGCGATATCTCGCGTATCCATCCTGCCGGTTGGCACCAGCAGCGCTACGACTTTATTCCGGGCCAGAGCCTCTACAACCGCTGCCACCTCATCGCCTGGTCGCTCTGCGGCGAAAACGCCAACCGCAAGAATCTCCTCACCGGCACGCGCTATCTCAACGAGACGGGCATGCTGCCGTTTGAAGAGCAGATTCTTAACTACATCCGCGACACGGGCAACCATGTGCTCTACCGCGTCACGCCCATGTATAACGAAGAGGAGCTTGTCTGCCGTGGCGTGCGCCTTGAGGCGCAATCGGTCGAGGACCACGGCAAGACCCTCTGCTTCCACGTATATTGCTACAACCTGCAGCCGCACGTACAGATCGACTACGCCACCGGCCGCAACCAGGCCTCGGGGGACTAGCCCCGAGCCACGACAAGAACCGATTTGCAACCCCACCGGGGATCAAAAAGGGCCACCCCGGATTGCCCAGAGCGGCCCTTGCATCGGCATGTATGTTACAGACAACGCCACACGCTACTTGGCGCGGCCCTCCTCATAGCGCTCGACCAGTTTGGCCTGAACGTCATAGGGGACCTGCTCGTAGCCAGCAGGCTTCATGGTAAAGTCACCCGTGCCGCGCGTGATAGAGCGCAGGCGCGTCGAATAATCCGTCAGCTCTGCCAGCGGCGCCTGGGCAATGACCACGGTGTCGCCGCGCTCATCGGTCTCCATGCCCGTCACGCGACCGCGCGATGCCGAGATGTCGCCCATCACGGCGCCGGCGTAGCTCTCGGGGATAGTCACCGTGATTTCCTCGATGGGCTCCAGCACCACCGGGTCGGCATCGGCGCATGCCTTGCGCAGACCGATGCGAGCCGCCGCGCGGAACGCCATCTCGTTGGAGTCGACGCTGTGATACGAGCCGTCGTACACAGCCACGCGAATGCCCGTGAGCGGATAGCCGGCAATGATGCCGTCCTTCATGGTCTCCTGGACGCCCTTGTCCACGGCGGGGATCAGCGAGCGCGGAATGCGACCGCCCACGACCTCGTCCACAAACTCATAGCCATCGCTCGTGCCGTCGGGTCCAATGAGCGGCTCAACGCGCAGCCAGCAGTCGCCATACTGACCGGCACCGCCAGTCTGCTTCTTGTGGCGGCCCTGCGCGCTTGCCGTACGGCGAATGGTCTCGCGATACGGAATGCGGATCGGCACGCTTTTTGCCACGACCTTGGTGCGATCCTCCAAACGGTTGAGCAGCACCGAAACCTGCGCCTCACCAACGGCGGAGATAATGGTCTGACCAGTCTCCTCGTCGCGGTCGATGCTCATAGTCGGATCGGCCTTGCAGGCCTTCTCAATAAACGTGTAGAGCTTCTCTTCGTCGCCGCGATTCTCGGCCTCAATGGCAATGCGGTACTGTGAGTTGGGGAACTTAAACGCCGCAGCCTCGACCTTACCGGTAATGGA
>CABRFW010000139.1 GCA_902470265.1 uncultured Collinsella sp. | reverse complement strand
CGCAACAAAAGCCAGCAGGCTATGCCGCCCACACCATAGATAGGGCAACACGGTCCCAGTAAAAAGCCACTGTTGGCGAAGCGTCCGTGGTTGAGCATGGCGCAGACTGTCGATTCCCATGCCCAGCCGCAAAACCCGTAAAAGGCAAACGAGAGCACCAGTGCCGAGAGCGGACAGGAGGCAATCGTCGCGCCGCCAAATGCCATATCAATCGCGGTTCCCACCGTCTACCCCCTCCTCTTTTCACTCGATTCGCTGCTCACGCCATCGTCCGGCTCGTCCTTGCGCGGTAGACGGCCGGCAACCGTCTCGCGCAGAGCGCACCATTTATCTGCCAGGCATACAATCCATGCCTCACGACACGTCGGCGGCACCGGCACCAGCGGAAACATATGCCGCACGATGATATTCCGCTCGCGCGGCGTCAGTTCAAAATCTTCCTCCGCACGCGCCAGGGCAAAAAACGGGTGGCGAAAGCCATGCAGTCGATGGTTTGGGTCGGGATCGTGCCAATCGTAGAGAAAGTAATCGTGCAGCAAGGCCCCGCGCAGCAACGAGGCGCGGTCGACCGAGACACCGACGCGGCCCAGGCGCTCGGCAAAGGACAAACTTGCCCGCGCCACTGAGGTCACATGCGCATACACCGTCACATCGCCATGCTGGATAAACTCGCGCGTCAGATCCAGACGGCCCGCCTGTGCCAGTTGACGGGCAGCATGGTCCACTTCGCACGCGATTTTCTCGGCACGAACGACATCGGACATGCTGCCTCCTTCCAGCGACTCACGGCGACAAGCCACGACCTGCGCACAATCGATAAAAACATCATGGAACACATCAGTATGGCATCGGACAAAACGTTTTGCCCCACCAGTTGGCGAATTACCGCGCCGCCGTCACATATCAAACGCCAAAATGTGCGAGACTGTCTTGTGCAATTGTGCCGGCCGAGGGAGCGCCGGCGCTCGATTCGCATGGAGTAACCCACAACGATGCTGCTTACGCAAACGACAACGCCCGAGGACGTCAAGGCTCTTAATCGTGCCGAGCTCCCGCAGCTCTGCGACGAGATTCGCCACGCCATCCTCGAAAGCTCCGCCGCCGTCGGCGGGCACGTTGCCCCCAACTTGGGCGTCGTTGAGCTTACGGTTGCGCTTCATCGCGTGTTTAACTCCCCCATCGACAAGATTGTCTTTGACGTTTCGCACCAGACCTACGCCCACAAGGCGCTGACCGGGCGCGCGTACACTTATATCGATCCGGAGCGTTATGGTGAGGCTTCTGGCTTTGCCAATCCCGACGAGTCCGAGCACGACCTGTTCGCCATGGGCCACACCTCCACATCGGTGAGCCTGGGCTGCGGCCTGGCGCACGCTCGTGACCTGGCGGGCGATACGTATAACGTCATTACTGTTATTGGCGACGGCTCGCTTTCGGGCGGCCTGGCGTTTGAGGGCTTTAACAATGCCGCCGAACTCGATAGCAACCTGATCATCATCGTCAACGATAACGACCAGTCCATTGCCGAGAACCATGGCGGCCTGTATCACAATCTGGCCGAGCTGCGTGCCAGCAACGGCACCTGTGAGCGCAACGTTTTCCGCGCGATGGGGCTCGACTACCGCTATCTGGACGCCGGTAACGACGTGTTGGCCCTCGTCGACGCGCTGCAGGAGCTGCGCGACATCGACCACCCCATCGTGCTGCACGTCTCGACCGCCAAGGGCAAGGGCTTTGAGCCAGCCCAAAACGACCCCGAGCGCTGGCATCACGTAGGCCCCTTTGACATGGCGACCGGCCGCAAGCTCTGCCCGGGCCATCCGAGCGAGCCTGCGCCGCGCACCTATGCCGACATTACGGGCGAGGCGCTCAGCGCCGCCATCGAGCGCGATCCGCAGGTCGTGGGCATCACGGCCGCCACGCCCTACATCATGGGCTTTACACCCGAGCTTCGCGCTGCCGCCGGCAAGCAGTTTGTCGACGTGGGCATTGCCGAGGAGCACGCCGTGACCTTTGCCACCGCGCTTGCGCGCTCGGGCGCCAAACCAGTCTTTGGTGTGTACGGCACGTTTTTGCAGCGCGCCTACGACGAGCTGTGGCACGACCTGTGCCTCAACGACGCCCCTGCAACCATCCTGGTGTTTGGTGCGTCAATCTTTGGCACCACGTCCGAGACGCACCTCTCGTTCTTTGATATTTCCATGCTGGGCGGTCTTCCCAACATGCACTACCTAGCGCCGGCCTGCATGGAGGAATATCTGTCCATGCTGAGCTGGTCGCTCGACCACCGCAAGCATCCCGTGGCGATTCGTGTACCTGGTATTGGCCTGGTGAGCCGTCCCGATCTGGCGCCCGCCGAAGACACCGAGTACAGTGCCGTTCGCTACAACGTGGTGCGTCAGGGCCGCGACGTTGCCGTGCTCGCACTCGGCGATTTCTTTGAGCTGGGCGAGCGCGTGGCAAACCGCTTGGCCGCCGAGTACGGCATCGAGGCCACGCTCGTCAACCCGCGCTTTGCAACCGAACTCGACCGCGAGTTCCTCGATAGCCTTGCTGCTGAGCATCGTGTTGTCGTCACCCTCGAGGACGGCATCTTGGACGGCGGCTGGGGCGAGCGCGTGGCGTGCTACCTGGCCTGCACGCCCGTGCGCACGCGCACCTTCGGCATCGCCAAGGGCTTCCCCGACCGCTACGACCCAAACGAGTTGCTCGCTCAAAACGGCATGACGGTCGAGAACATGGCCGCCGAAACCGTGAGACTGCTCAACGAGTAAGAAAACCTCCGCAAGGGAAGCACCCTCGTGGAGGTTTTTGTTTTCACAGCTCAATTATCTCAATCTGTAACAGATAGAGACCTTTTGGCCTTCCAGATGTTACAGATTGAGACAAAGCAGCAAGGCAGGCCGCCACATCTGCAAGAACCACCACAAAGGTGCCTGTCCCTTTTTGGTAGGTAGAATAACCCATAAGACAAGTATGTTTCTGAGTTATTTCGTGTTGACCCATTTGAGCGCGATAGGGTATAACTCTACTCAACCGCTAGGGATTTTATTGAGAAAGGTGTTCTACCATGAGCAAGAACCTCTCCCAGCAGGTCGTTCTCGACCGCCGCGGCTTCGTTGCCGCCACCTTCGCAACCGTCGCCGGCCTTGGTCTTGCCGGCTGCTCCGACACCAGCGCCGAGGCCGACAAGGGTTCCGCCGCCGGCTCCTCCAAGAGCTCCGAAGATACCGAGGCTTCCACCACGCTCGACGCCAAGGCATTCGACAAGCTCGTCGACAACGGCCCCAAGGCCGATGACGACGCCATCGCTGCCAGCACCTGGGCCACGGCCGTTAAGGACGCCGGCGTCTTTAAGATCGGTGGCGTTCAGACCTCCACGCTCTTCTCCCTCCTCAACGAGAAAGACGGTCAGACCCGCGGCTTCGATGCCGGTATTGCACAGCTCCTGTCCAACTACATTCTGGGCGAGAACAAGGTCGAGATCACCCAGGTGACCTCGGACACGCGCGAGTCCGTCCTGCAAAACGGCCAGGTCGACGCCGTCTTTGCCACCTACACCATCACTGACGAGCGCAAGAAGCTTGTCTCCTTTGCCGGCCCCTACTACTACACCCAGCAGGCCATCCTGGTGCTCGCCGACAACGACGACATCAAGAGCGTCGACGACCTGGCCGACAAGAACGTCGCCGTCCAGTCCGGCTCCAACGGCCCCGCCATCCTGGAGGAGTTCGCTCCCAAGGCCAGCCAACAGGAGTTCAAGACCGACGAGGAGGCCCGCCAGGCACTCCAGCAGGGCCGCGTTGACGCCTACGTCATCGATAACAACATGCAGCAGAGCGCCCTGGTCCGCGAGCCCGGTAAGTACAAGATCGCCGGCAAGCCCTTCGGCAGCAAGGAGCCCTATGGCATCGGCCTGCCGCTCGATTCCGACGGTGTCGCCTTTGTCAACGACTTCCTTAAGAAGATTGAGGACGATGGCACCTGGACCGAGCTGTGGCAGATCTGCATCGGCGACCGTACGGGCGACACCAACGTTCCCGAGCTGCCCGAGATCGGCGCCTAGGCAACGAGCCTGGTAACGGCCGCAACGAAACCATACGGAAACGCACGATGCGCTTTATTGCGATAAACTGTTTCCTTACTGAGTTGTCGGGGCTTCCGTACACACGGGAGCCCCTTTCCTTATCGGCGGGAGGTCCGCATGAGTCTCTCCGAACTCTGGTCGCTCTATGGCCAGAACTATATCGACGCGCTGCTCGCAACCTGGGGCATGACGCTTGAGTCGTTTGCCATCGCCATGGTGCTGGCCGTCGCCGTCACCGTGATGCGCGTGTCGCCGCTCAAGCCGCTACGCGTCCTTGGCGACCTGTATGTCCAGGTCTTCCGTAACATCCCCGGCATCGCGCTGCTTATCATCGTCGTCTACGCGCTGCCGCCGCTCAAGGTCGTTCTGCCCTACCGCACCTGCGTTATCGTCGCCACGGTCCTCTTGGGCTCGGCCTTTGGCTCCGAGAACTTCATGAGCGGCATCAACACCGTCGGCGTCGGCCAGGTGGAAGCCGCCCGCTCGCTGGGCATGAGCTTTAACCGTATCCTCGCCAAGATCGTGATTCCGCAGGCGCTGCGCTCGAGCGTGTTGCCCATGACCAACCTCTTTATCGCCGTCATGCTCACCACCGCACTCGGCAGCCAGGTGCCGCTTAAACCGCAGGAGCTCACCGGCGTGGTGAGCTACATCAACACGCGCTCGCTCGGCGGCGTCGCCGCGTTCTTTATCTCGGCGCTCGGCTACCTGGGCACGGCCTTTGTGGTGAGCCACATTGGCAACTACATCGATAAGAAGGTGAGGATCCTCCGATGAGCAAGCACTCCTCCCCTGCACTT
>CABRFW010000138.1 GCA_902470265.1 uncultured Collinsella sp. | reverse complement strand
CACCGTGACGTCGTCGGCACCAGCCGCAATCGCATGCGCAAAGCCGGCGATGGTCGAGTCACCGGAACCCGTTGCGTTCACAGCCGCAATCGCGGGCGTCTTGGCGCGGAACGCGCGGCCCTCATGGAAGCCCACCGAACCGGCAGCGCCCATCGAAACGACAACCCAGGGAATACCGGCAAAGCGGTCATCGGCGGCAAGCGCCTCGCGCAGGGCATCGACATCATCGGTCGTAAAGGACGTACCCAGCAGGCCGTTAATCTCGGTCAGGTTGGGCTTTACGAGCTCAGGCTTAGCGTCGGACTCCAGCGCTGCCTCCAGTGAAGCGCCCGAGGTATCGAGCAGCACCTTGGCGCCCGCCTCCTCGGCAATCTTGACCAGCTCGGCGTAGTAGCCGGCATCGACACCGCGCGGCAGCGAGCCCGAAAGCGTCACGACATCCGCCTTCGCCGCGAGCTCGGCAAACTTGGCCGTAAAGGCCTCGAGCTCGGCGGGAGCAATCTGCGGACCGCTCTCCAAAAGCTCGGTCTGATTGCCCTCGTGCAGAATATTCAAGCAAATGCGCGTCTCACCGGCGATGGGCACAAAGTCGTTCTTGACGCCGTCGGCATCCATGAGCTCGGCCATATAGGCACCCATATGGCCACCGAGTAGACCGGTCGCGAGCACGTCATCGCCCAGCTGCAGCAGCACGCGGCTCACGTTGAGGCCCTTGCCGCCAGCGGTCTTTTCGGGCGTCACACGGTTAACATCGTCGATGATCAGCTTGTCGAGCTGATAGCGCGTATCAATCGACGGGTTCATGGTAACGGTCAGAATCATATTGAACTCCTGTTTCCGGGGCACGACACGCGCTACCCCAAATATACGATAGCTCGTTAAAGGATCTCGATCTCAAAGCCGCGGGTGATGGTCTCCCCCGGCTTGGCAACCAGGCAACCGCGCTTGTGCTCCAGAATATCGTCCTCGTCGGAGCAGGTGGACAGACCACCCCACGGTTCCACGGCCACAAAGTCGCCCTCGGGCTTGCTCCACACAATCAGGTACGGCATATCGGGGAACGTCAGGCGCACGCCCTTGTCCTCGGTCTTCTTGGTCAGCGTAACCACGCGGCTCTCGAGCACGTCAAAGATGGTCTCCGCGAAGTCAAAGAGTTCGTGGGTCAGCGGCAGGTCATGGCCAACCATCGGGTTCTTGCTGCGATGCTCAACATCAATCAGGCCCGTCGAGGGAACGGCAGTACACAGCTCGTCGGCCTCGCGCTGCTCAAAACGGAGCTCATAGTCGTCATAGGACTCACCCTCGTCGAGCGGGCACTTAAAGCCGGGGTGACCGCCCACAAAGAATGGCATGTCCTCGGTGCCCTCATTGGTCACCTCGTAGGACACGTTCACCTTTTCCGAATCGATCGTGTAACGAGCAACGATCTTAAACGGATACGGGTACTGCTCGAGCAACTCGGCATGGTCGGCAGAGCTTAGGCTCAGCGCAACCATGTTGTCGCTCTGTTCCTCGAGCTTCCACTCCTGCTTGCGCGCAAAACCGTGGCGGGCGAGCTTTACCTCGCGGCCGCCCATGGTCATTGCGTGACCGTCACGAAGGCCGCCGCAGATCGGGAAGCAAATGGGTGCCTGGCCCGACCAGACCGCCGGGTCGCCCTGCCACAGGTACTCGCGACCGTTGGCTTTAATCGAAGTGAACGATCCGCCAGCCGTGCTCAGTGCTACGCGGATAGAACCGTTATCAAGAACAAACTCCATAGGAGCCTTCCCTTTCTTACGACAGCCCGCCAAGTCAATAGGGCTGATAGAAAACCGGCCCGCGCCCCCTCACAGAAACGCGAGCCGTCAATTAAAAAGCTGCAAATCGCCAAGTACAGCCAAGAGCGAAGCACTCAAGCCAAGCAAGCAAACGTGTTATCGGAGCAGCTCGCCGTACCAGAACACTTCGCAACAACAGGGGCGATCTCACAGGTCACTCAAACGTCAGCGAGCGGCGCTCAGGTGCCCCAGGTCGCCGCGAAAGAGGAGCGACGCGTACTTCATGTACGCGAGCGACGGTTTGAGCGGCGAGATGGGGTGCCTGGGCGGCGCGCAGCGTCGACCCGTTACGCGGTTTGGTAAACCGCGTAACCTCCTTAGTCGTGGTACTCGCCGCGGTCCCACTTCTCGAGGAACTCGTCAAAGAAGTGCGGGTCAGCCTGAGCCTCGGCGTCGGCCTTATTGCAGGCATCGATCTTGGCGATCAGGGCATCGTGCTCGGGGGTCTTCTCGTAGGGCTCCTCCAGGAAGGCAAGCATGATATCGGCCATCAGGAACTCGCCGGTGATCTTGCCGCCAAAGCCCACGATGTTGGCGTTGAGCTCGCGACGGGCATACAGGGCAGAGGTCATGTCGCGAACCAGGGCGCAGCGGGCGCCGGGAACCTTGTTGACGGCGTTGGTGATGCCGATGCCGGTGCCGCACAGGGCCACGCCAAAGTCGGCCTTGCCGCTGGCAACAGCCTCGCCCACGGCCTTGCCGTAGATGGGATAGTGCGTACGGGTGTGGCTGTAGGTGCCGCAGTCGAGCACCTTGTAGCCAGCCTGCTCCAGGCGGTCGGCCAGATAGATCTTCTCGTCCGTAACGATATGGTCGCAACCGATTGCGATGGTCTTCTTCATCAGAACGTCCTTTCGTCTGAATTCACAAGTTGAGGTAGAAGTTCGAGTTCTCGGTGGCTCTCGTTAGGCCATCTTGTTGAGCATGTCGACACGGATCTGGTGACGGCCGCCGGCGTACTGTGCACGCAGGAACTCGCGGGCGATCTTCTTGGCGACCTCGGTGCCCACAACGCCCGGGCCCATGGTGACCATGCGCGAGCCGTTGTGCTCGCGGGTCATGTAGGCGGAACGCTCGTCGGAAATGTTGGCGACGACCATGCCCTTAATCTTGACGGCGGCCATATAGGAGCCGACGCCGTACTTATCGAATGCAAAGCCCTGGGAATCCTTGTGCTCCAGCAGGTCCTTGGCAACGGCGGTCGCGGAATCGACAAAGTCCGCGGCAGGGGTCTCAGAATAGTCGACGACCTCGTGACCGTCGGCGATGAGCATCTCCTTGATGGACTCCTTCATCGACATACCGTCGGCATCGGAAGCGATTACAACCCTCATGACATCCTCCTTGAGAGATACGCAGGTGCGTAGTTTCTGTTTGGAAGTGTTGAATCGCGTTCAGGTCCGGGCATCTGAATGTGCGGTTCTTCACTGTTCATGTTTATTTGAACACATTCGAACAGTAACTGCAACAACTATTTGTTTATCTTTGTTCTTTTTTGAACAAATACCGTTCACAGATGATTGCTGACCGTTTGGACTGGGCACGGACGTAGCGACCATGTGTTCAACAAACAAAAGGGCGGCCGAGAACGTGTCTCGTCCGCCCTTCTCACGGTTGATCTTCCAAAGATCGCTTTGCCGCCTACTCAGACTGCCCGCTCTTCTTGGCATGTCTGGACGGAGCGCTCAAGAAACGACCCGTCAGATAGTTCGCGGGACCGGAGATATCGATCCCCAGCAGCACGTGTCCTAGCCATAGGAACGCCACGAGCACCAGTAGAGGAATCACACACGAGGTCACGATCATCACGATGACGCCTTCGATGAGGTCGGTCACCTGCTGCACGATCTCGTCGGTCATCTGCTTGGCACCACTGGTTACCGACGTAACAAGGCTCGATGCCCCATCGGTCAACTGCTCGAGCACGTTTTTGGACTCCGTGGCCTCGGATTTTTTCTTGTTCGATTTTGAGCTGGTCTCGGCTGACTTGTCCGTGGTGTCGGCTGCGTCCGCAGCCTTTTGCTCAGCTTGCTCAATACTTACGCGATACGTTTCATCGACCTTCTGCGACACCCATACGCTCGCGGGCACGAGCGCCATGCCGATCACGGCAACCACCAGCACGCGCGTCGCCACACGGCGCAGGACAGCGCTCGTGCTCCAGCGCCCGTGAATGCCGAGCGACACCGCAAAGAGCACCAACGCAAACGGGATTAAGATGCCCAAGCCAACTGACCACAAAATCGTGAGCAAATATTTCTCTAGGTAGAGCACGGCAAGCACGATACCAAGGTTGCCTGAAAGCTGCGCGAGCTGCTCGGCAACCGGCGTTCCCGTATCACCCGGCAGTGCGGTAATGCCCGCAGACAGCGCCACGCACGAGGTCGTGAGCGCCAAAACATTGCCCTTCTTTTGATCGATGACCTCGATGGTGGAGTCCCAAGTCTTGGTATCGGCGAAATGCGGACGAGCTACAAAGCCCGACAGCAACGCCAGCACCACGAGCGCAACGATGATACCGATCTGCAGCTTTTTGTTTGCGCACACGACATCGGACAGGCTGGGCTGCAGCTCGGTTACCGTCGTGTGCTCGGTTATCTGGACAGGACGCCCATGAGCCATCTCGTGCGCATCTGTCTTTTGAATCAATCCGTTGTCCGGCATTTGGACACCTCCTCATTCCGGCCTGCATTGCGGATGGAAGTATACCCACCCATCGAAAAACCGAACGGGAGGGCGTGCAGAAGCTCCAAGACTGCCCCCAACGACTAGTCGTTTAAGAACGTCCCCAATGACTGTCTCGGGATGAGTTGCGGTGGAATAGGGATTGTTTTGCGCCCGCCGGCCCCTATTCAGTCCCCATTTCACCGCAACTTGGAGGAGGACAGAAAAAGCTCTGCCGCGGGTAGCGGCAGAGCTTTTGGAAGGGGACTTGATTGTGCGGACTCGTTAGGCGAGCTTGGCCTCGAGCTCGGCGATGCGCTTGTAAGCATCGATGGTAAAGCGGGCCTGCTTCTCCAGAATCATAGTGGTCATGAGAGTGTCCTGAGCGTGAGCCATGATGAAGGTCATCTCCATCTCGCCACCGCCGGCCTCCT
>CABRFW010000137.1 GCA_902470265.1 uncultured Collinsella sp. | reverse complement strand
GACCCTTGCCCGCGACCACAAGCCCGAGCTCTACCACATGATCCTTCTGGCCAAGGATCAGGAGGGCTACGTCAACCTAATGCAGACGGTCTCCGAGGCCGCCGTGCAGGGCTTTTACTACAAGCCGCGCGTGACGCTCGACAACCTGCGCCGCCATGCCAAGGGCATGATCTGCACGAGCGCCTGTATCGCGGGCATCATCCCCAAATACATCGACCGCGGCGACATGGAAGGCGCCATCAAGTGGGCCGAGACCTTCCGTGATACCTTCGAGCCCGGTGACTTCTACATCGAGATCCAGGAACACGGCATCACCACCGACAACGGCCTGACTGACGAGCAGATGGACCGCACGCTCATCGACATCGCCAAACAGGTGGGCGTCAAGGTCATCGCGACCAACGACTTCCACTACCTGCGCCGCGAGGACGCGCCCGTGCAGGACGTCATCATGTGCATCGGCATGAACGCCAAGGTCGATGACCCCAACCGCATGCGCATGACCGGCTCGGAGTTTTACATGAAGACCGAGGAGGAGATGCGGGCGATGTTCCCGTATTGCCCCGAGGCCTGCGACAACACGCTCGAGATCGCCGACAAGTGCTACGTTGAGCTGGACTGGGACTCCATCATCCTGCCGCGCTTCCCGCTGCTCGATCCCGGCGAGACGCACGAGAGCCAGTTCCGCCGCGAGTGCGAGAAGGGCCTGCGCCAGCACTACGGCGACGACTGGGCCACGCGCGAGATCGGCGGCGTCAACATCAAAGAGCGCTTTGAGTACGAATACAAGGTCATTTGCGACAAGGGTTTTGCCGCCTACTTCTTGATCGTTGCCGAGTACGTGCAATGGGCCAAGGACAACGGCATCGGCGTCGGCCCCGGCCGTGGCTCGGCCGCCGGCGCTATCGTCGCCTACGCCATGAACATCACCGCGTTCGACCCGCTCGAGAACGGCCTGATGTTCGAGAGGTTCCTGTCCCCGCAGCGTACCGAGATGCCCGATATCGATATGGACTTCGACGATGAGCGGCGCCTGGAGGTCGTGGAGCACGTTCGCCAGCTCTACGGCCCCGAGAAGGTCACCCACGTCATCACCTACTCGACCATTAAGGCCAAGCAGGCTATCAACGACGCCGCGCGCGTCCTGGACTACCCGGTCTACATGGGCCAGCGCCTGTCCAAGATGGTCTCGAGCGACCCCAAGGTCAAGCTCAAGCAGGTGCTCGAAAAGCAACCCGGCAAAGAGGATCTGTTTAACCCCGATTTTGCCGAGGCCTATAAAAAGGACGACGACGCCCGCCGCATCATCGACACGGCGCTCTCGATTGAGGGCCTTACCCGTGGCGAGGGTGTGCACGCGTGCGCCGTTCTGATCTGCCGCGACCCCGTCAACGAGCACGTGCCCACCAAGCTCGACACCAAGGGCGGCGTCGAGATTACCCAGTACGAGGGCCATACCGTTGCCGACATGGGCCTGCTCAAGATGGACTTCCTGGGCCTGCGCACGCTGACGGTTATCTCCAAGGCCAAGGCCAACATCAAAAAGAACTTCGGCATCGACATCAAAGAGGAAGAGATTCCCTTTGACGATCCCGAGATCTTTAAGCTCATGGGCTCCGGCCACACCGCCGGCGTCTTCCAGGTCGAGTCCGCCGGCATGACGGCCACGATCAAGAACATGAAGCCCACCGAGTACAAGCACGTCGTGGCATTGATCGCCCTGTACCGCCCGGGCCCGCTGGGCGCCGGCATGGTCTCGTCCTACATCAACCGTATGAACGGCAAGGAGCCGGCCGTCTCCTACGACGACCGCCTGGACGACATCCTGGGCGAAACCTACGGCACCATGGTCTACCAGGAACAGGTTATGCTCATCTCCGTCGAGATGTGCGGCTTCTCCAAGGGCGAATCGGACTCGCGTATCCGTAAGCCCGTGGCTAAGAAAAAGATCAAGCTGCTCACGTCGACGGTGCTGCACTGGGAGGATGGCTCGGACGAGACCACCTACGACCACTGGATGAACGGCGCTATCAAGAACAACTACACGCGCGAGGTCGCCCAGAAGATTTGGGACGATGTTCTCGAGTTCGCATCCTACGCCTTCAACAAGTCGCACTCCGCCGGCTACGCCATTCTGGTTATGCAGACGGCATGGCTCAAGGCACACTATCCGCACGAGTACATGGCGGCCGTTCTGACGTCCTATACGGGCAAGACCGACAAGATCGTGCACTACGTCTCGGCGTGCCGTCACGACGGCATTCCCGTGCTGTCGCCAGACGTCAACGAGTCCGGCACCGAGTTCACGGCTACCAAGGAAGGCGTGCGCTTTGGTCTGGCCGGCATCCGCGGCGTGGGCACCGGCGTGGCGCAGGCGATTATCGCCGAGCGCGAGGCGGGCGGCCCGTTTAAGACGCTGCACGACTTTGTCGATCGCGTGGACTCGAGCCAGGCCAACCGTCGCGTGATCGAATCGCTGATCAAGGCAGGTGCCTTCGACTCCACGGGCTATCCGCGCCGTCAGATGATGCATTTTGTGGACAAGAACAATCCCGAGAACATCATCGATGCCGCAGTGAAGCGCCAGAAGGACCGCGCGAGCGGCCAGACCTCGTTCTTCGATATGTTCGGCGACGTTGAGGGTTCGGGCTTCGAGGTCAGCGTGCCCGATCCGGACGGCCAGGAGTGGGACCGCCACCTTAAACTGAGCCAGGAGAAGGAGGTTCTGGGCATTTACGTCTCGGACCACCCTCTGCGCCCGTTTGAGTATGCTCTCAGCAAAGCGCGCGACTTCTCGTTCTCGCAGATCGACACCGGCTACGAAGTTCAGAACCCCACGGGCGGCACTATCAACCAGGAGATTCCCGAGGGCAAGGCGCTGTGGTGGGCCGGCATGGTCTCGAGCGTGTCCAAGCGCGTGACCAAAAACGGCGACCCCATGGGCATCGTGCAGCTTGAGGACATGGAAGGCGAGGCCACGGTCGTGGTGTTCCCCAAGACCTACAAGGAGGCCGAGGGGTATCTGTACGGCGAGGTCGATCCCGAGACCGGCGCGCAGCTGTCCGACGCCTTTGTGCGCATTAAGGGCAAGCTTGAGCGCTCGGACCGCGGCGACCAGATCATCGCGCAGGAGATCGTGCCGTTGGAGCTCAACGAGGAGAACAACAAGCCCAAGGTGTTTGAGGTCATGGTGCCCAATAGCCGCTTTAGCCAGGGTAACATGGCGCGCCTGGCCACGGTGCTTACCACCAATCCGGGTGGCGACCGCGTGGAGATCTTTATCGAGCAGGTGGACGGGCGCGTGCTGCGTGCCGAGGTACCTGCTAAGGTCAACGCGCGCTCGATTCCGCTGCTGGCCGAGGCCAAGGCCATCGTGGGTAACCAAGGCAGAGTGACGGTGATCTAAGGGCGACCTTGCTGGTCCGCGCGAGATTGGAGGAAGTGATGGCACAGGGGACGTTTGTGCAAGCGCTCCGGAAAGAGGCGGCGCTGAGCGGCACCTTTATGAAGGGCCGCTCGCTCATGCTCAACGGCGCCGTGCTGTCGATTGAGGACAGCGGCTCGCGCTTCTCCAAAAACGTGACGGTTGAGGGCTCGGTGCGTGGCTCGCGCGGCGATCTGTACAAGACGCACGTGGCGCTCGATATGGACGAGCACGAGGTGATCGACTACGACTGCGATTGCCCCGCTGCCTATCGCTACCCCGGCATGTGCAAGCACGCCATCGCCACAGCGCTGGCGTACCTGGACGCCAGCGGCATTGAGTCTGTTGAGGGGCTGCGCACGCCGGTTCGCACGTTTACGGCGCAGCCGAAACAGCCCGCGCGCACCGCGCCCAAAGCGCCGGCCGTCAATCCCAACTTTCCCTTTCCGGCGCCCGTCCCCACGAGCCCCAGCCTCATGGCGGCGCTCTCCGATCTTTCGGACGCGCGCATGGATGAGCTGGCGAGCATGCGCCGCAAGCTTGCCGGTGCCGTTGATCCCGACGCCCCCAAGGCGGTGTTGGAGCCTTCGTTGGTGCCGTACTACAATCCGCTGTTCGCCGACCGCTTTAGCTGGGCACTCGAGTTCCGCATTCGCTGCGGTTCGGTGTCCTACGTGGTCAAGGATATCGACGGCATGGCCGACGCCTACGTGCGCGGCGGCACCTTTTCGTACGGCAAGAAGCTTACGTTTGTTCATGTGCCCGAGGCTTTCGATGACGTGTCGACAAAGCTGCTCAACCTTGTTGTGACGTCAGTTGCCTATCTCGATGACATCACAAGCTCGCGTTCGGCGTCGTACGACTTTGCCCGCAGCGGCTTTGTTGCCGAGCGTCAGTTGCCGCTGTCCGTGCATAGCATCGTATATGTGCTGGACCTACTGCGCGGCCAGACCATCTCCTTTGAGCCCGCCTGGTCGCGGGGGACGACGACGCATCGCACCTATGACGTGGCGGTTGAGATGCCTCCGGAAGGGGAGGACGAGGCGCCGTCTAAGCGCCCACCGCTCCTTGCCGCTAAAATCGCGCCGGCGGCTGGTGGCAGCTACGATCTACGCCTGCCGGCCGATGCATACTGCTTTGCTTCGGGCGACGTTGCCTATCTGGTCGACACCCGCCGTGCGCGCCGCGCCGATGTGGCGTTTGCCCAGCATGCGGCGCCGTTTCTATCGCGTTTGCTGCCCTGTCGCACGCCGGTCCATATCGCTGCCGACCAGGTGGGGGAGTTCTGTCGTATGGCGCTGCCCATTTTGCGCGACTACACCGACCTTACCGCGCCCGCTGCGCTCGATACCGTGGCGCCCGAGCCGGGCTTTGCCATGGCGATCGGCGTCGACGATGGTCTCGTGACCTGCAAAATTACGGTTACCTACGGCGACTGGTCGGCAGATCTCTTTAGCCTGGGCGCTCCGGGCAGTCCCTTCGAAGAGCAGCACCCG
>CABRFW010000136.1 GCA_902470265.1 uncultured Collinsella sp. | reverse complement strand
GTAGTCGGCACTTAGGGACGTTCCTTATGTGCCGGCACTTTGGGAACGTCCCTAAGTGCCGGCATCCGGGGGCGCTCCTTGAATGTTGCCTGTTCAAGAGTGTTCCCAATGACTAGGCGTTTAAAAACGTCCCCAATGACTAGGCCGCTTGCCTGCGATTTTTGACCGTTGGGCGGGCTTGCCGCCCTTGCCGCAAAAACGTTTTTGCATATCGGGTACAACGGGCTTTACGTGAGTAAAGTGCGCGTCGCGTCCACGTGTCGCGTTTTTAAAGGAGGCCCCATGCCTGGTGTTACCCCTGCAGAAGTTCTGTCCAACTTTGGTATTACGCTCGTTGAAGATCCCGCCGAGAATCAACCCCGTCTGCTGGTGGACCTGCCGGCGGCAGAGCTTGTCGAGCACGCTATTCGTCGCAAAGAGGGCCGTATGGCTTCTAATGGCGCGCTGGTGATCGAGACGGGGGAGCGCACTGGTCGTTCGCCCAACGATCGTTTTATCGTTGACACCCCCGATGTTCACGACAAGATCGCCTGGGGTGCGGTCAACCGCCCACTGTCCGTCGAGAGCTATGAGGCCATCAAGGCCGGCATCGTCGACTATCTCAACGAGCGCGACGTGTTCGTCACGCGCGGCATGGCGGGCGCTGACCGCAACCACACGCGTCGCCTGCTTGTTGCCTGCGAGCGTGCCAGCCAGGCACTCTTCATTAAGCAAATGCTCGCCCGTCCGCTCGCTCGCGAAATCGCGCGCACCGGCGAGCCCGACTTCTGCGTGCTCGCAGCGCCCGGTTACCAGTGCGATCCTGCCATCAAGGGCCTCAACTCCAGCGCCGCCGTGGTCATCAACTTCCAGGAACGCGTGATTCTGGTCGCCGGCACCGGCTACTCCGGCGAGATTAAAAAGTCCATCTTCAGTGTCATGAACTATCTGCTGCCCGTCGAGGATGACGTGCTGCCCATGCACTGCTCGGCCAGCATGGATCCCGTCACGCACGAGACTGCCGTGTTCTTTGGCCTGTCCGGCACGGGCAAGACCACGCTTTCTGCCAACCCCACGCGCCTGCTGATCGGCGACGACGAGCACGGCTGGTCCGACATGGGCATCTTCAACATCGAGGGTGGCTGCTACGCAAAATGCGAGGGCCTGGACGCCTTCCACGAGCCCGAGATCTTCAACGCCGTCCGTTTTGGCGCCATTTGCGAAAACGTGGTGCTCGACGAGAACCGCAAGCCCAACTACGACGACATCTCGATCACGCACAACACGCGCGTGGCCTATCCCGTGGAGCATATCCCCAACGCGTGGACTAAGGGCATGGGCACCACTCCGAGTGTCGTGCTGTTCCTGACTTGCGACGCTTTTGGCGTGCTGCCGCCCATCTCGCGCCTGACGGCCGATGCCGCCATGTACCACTTTGTGACGGGCTTTACGGCTAAGATTCCCGGCACCGAGGTCGGCGTCACCGAGCCCACGCCCACGTTCTCTTCGCTGTTCGGCGAGCCGTTTATGCCGCTCGACCCCATGGTTTACGCCAAGATGCTTGGCGAGCGCATTGCCGACGGCCGCACACGCGTGTACCTGGTCAACACCGGCTGGATTGGCGGCGGCTACGGCGTGGGTCATCGCATCGAGCTGGCCTACACGCGCTCGCTGGTCGAACGCGCCCTCGACGGCACCATCGAGGATAGCGAGTTCGTGCACGACGACATCTTTAACGTCGACATTCCCACGACGTGCCACGGCGTGCCCGATGGCATCCTGGTGCCGCGCCAATACTGGCAGAGCACCGCGCGCTACGACGAGGCCGCGCACAACCTGGCGGTGATGTTCGAGGAGAACTTCGAGAAGAAGTACTCGCACCTGCCCGAGTCCGTCAAAGCCGCCGGCCCGCACGCCCAGGTGTCCGCCGAGGCCCGTCATCGCGGCCGCGGCCTGCTGGGACTCCGCCACTAGCTTCGCCGTGAGTCCATATCCACCACAAAGGGGACAGGCACCTTTGTGGTGGTTTTGCTCGCGTGGATGACTCGGGTTACAATACGCCTGACATATCGTCCCCTTCTCCGGATGGGGACAGCGCAAGCGTTCTTGTGACGGCACCGTAGGACTTTGAAGGTGGCCGTTGTAAGGGCGCTTTTTGTTTAGGCGCCCTCACTCGGGCGCGCACAATGAAGGGAGAGCGTATGAAGAGCTTTATTGCCGAGGATTCATTCTGGGAGCTGTTTCCGCAGGCAGCGGTCGGTGTGGTGGTCGTAAAGGGCATGAAGCCCGCAGCTCAGATTCCCCAGGAGGACGTGGATGCGATCGCCGCGCTGCTTGACCGCGCCAACATCGATGCGGAGCGCCACCTGACTAGCGATACCATCAGCGAGAACACGCCGGTCAAGGCATGGCGTGACGCATACCGGCTGTTCAAGACTAAAAAGGGCGCCCGCTGCTCGATTGAGAACTTGCTCAAGCGCGTGCTTAAGGGTAAGCCGGTGGGCCACATTACGCCCGCGGTGGATATTTACAACACGGTGTCGCTGACCTATGCGCTGCCCGTGGGAGGCGAGGATCTGCATGCGATCGAGGGGGACCTTCGCCTGAAGGTGACCGACGGTGGCGATGCGTTCTTGCCGCTTGGCGAGGAGGCGGACGATCCGACGCTGCCCGGCGAGCTCGCCTACATCGACGATGCGGGCGCTGTGTGCCGCTGCTGGAACTGGCGCGACGGCGTTCGAACGGCGCTGTCCGATGATTCGGCCGATGCGTTCCTGGCGATTGAGTGCGTGGAGCCCGAGCGGATGGGGGATTGCCAGGCTGCGATCGATCGCTTAGCCGAGCTGCTTGAGCGCTATCTGGGAGCGACGGTTGTCATTAAGACGCTTGTGACCCGCGACAATCCTTGCGTGGAGCTGTAGCGGCGCCTAGAACCTATTGATGCCCCAAACCACCACAAAGGTGCCTGTCCCCTTTGTGGTGGTTTTTATGTTGATTGGTTAACAAATAGGGTGCGCAGGGCTGGCGGCCGATAAGTACGGTTAAGATGTTTACCCGTTAGCATTATGCAAGCGAAAGGCGGTCGTCTCCCATGCAGCAGAACGACGAGACACGTTTCGAGGACTTTGTCGGACTGATCAGCGGGCTCTACAAGGAGATCCAGCGCATTAAGACATCCGAGGGCGCAAGGCTGGGCCTCAAGGGCTCCGACGTTATGTGCCTGTACTATCTTGAGCGCAGCAAGGACGGCCTGACTGGCGCCGACCTCGCTCGCATGGCAGGCGTGACCCGCGCCGCCGTCTCGCGCACGCTCGCGCATCTGGAGGAGGGCGGCTACGTCGAGGTCGATGATTCGGGCGATGCCGCCGTTAAGTATCGTGCTCCGGTGCGCCTGACCGCTCTGGGCGGCGAGAGTATGAGCGAGGCGGACCGCATCATTCGCGAGGTGCTCGATACCACCGGTAAGGCTATGGGTGTGGAGCAGCGCGAGCAGATGTATGCGTCGCTACGCACGATTCTCAACACCCTGCGCGAGATCTAAGGCCGCCAAGGCATTTGCTTCCAATTAACAACTGCATAGTCCCGTTTGAGCGCGTATGCCGTGCCGGGGCTTGCTGTCAAAATTCCCTGCGAGAGGTCCGCGCAAGAAAGGATTCGCTATGTCCATTCGTATTATTACCGATTCCGCGAGCGATATGTCGCCGGCTGAGCACCCCGCTCTGCGTGTTCTGCCGCTGTCCGTCACCTTTGGCACCGATGTGTACATGGATGGCGTCGACATCGATCACCAGCGCTTTTACGAGATGCTCGTGGAGCGCGATGAGCTGCCTAAGACCGGCCAGGTCAACCCGTACGCGTTTTCGCAGGCTATTGCCGAGGCGCGTGAGGCCGGCGATGAGGCAGTGATTATTACCGTGGGCGCTAAGCTTTCGGGCACCAACCAAAGTGCCCGCACCGCACTTGCCGAGGCGCCGGGCGGCGATGTGTATGTGGTGGATAGCAATAACGTTACCCTGGGCGAGCGCGTGCTGGTTGAGTACGCGCTGCGTTTGGTGGACGAGGGCCAGGGCGCGGCTCAGATCGCGGCGGCTGTCGAGGCCGTGCGCGACCGTGTAGTCGTCATCGGCCTGCTCGAGACGCTTGAGTACCTCGTTCGCGGCGGTCGCCTGTCTGCTGCGGCTGGTGCTGTGGGCACGTTGCTCAATGTGAAGCCCGTTGTGGCAGCGGAGGACGGTCTGATCGTGCAGCTGGGCAAGGCTCGTGGCTCCAAGAACGGCCGGAACCTGCTCAACCAGAAGGTCGAAAAGGCAGGCGGCATC
The DNA here is from genome assembly GCA_902470265.1 of uncultured Collinsella sp. Taxonomy (GTDB): domain Bacteria; phylum Actinomycetota; class Coriobacteriia; order Coriobacteriales; family Coriobacteriaceae; genus Collinsella. Next base: position 630 of record CABRFW010000136.1, on the reverse strand, counting down.
GACTTTTCCATGCCGCTGGCGCTCGGCTATACGGGTCTTTCGGATGCGGTGCTCAAGAAGTATGTCGAGGACAGCGCGGCACTGTGGGCTGGCCACACCGAGGGCGAACTGCCCGTTCACACCATCGGCGCCACCATCGGCACCCACGTAGGCCCCGGCGCCGTAGCCGTAGCCTTCTTCCAGCCCGCTAACTAACCGACCTGCCATAAACCACCACAAAGGGGACAGGCCCTTTGTGGTGGTTTATGCTTTTCCGGGTGGAAGGGAGCGAGCAATGGCGTCTGAGGGCTTTTTTGAACGGGTGTACGAGGTGGTCGAGCAGATCCCCGAGGGGATGGTCGCCACGTATGGCCAGGTGGCGCTGCTTGCCGGTCGTCCACGAAGTGCGCGGTACGTGGGGTATGCCCTGCATAGTAATCCGCGCCCCGGCCAGATTCCCTGCCATCGTGTGGTGTTTGCCGACGGTCGCATTTGCGAAGGCTTTGCCTTTGGCGGCCCCGATGCTCAGCGTGAGCTCTTAATGGGGGAGGGTGTGACGTTTACCGATCCCATGCACGTCGACTTGGCCGCCTGTCGCTGGCTTGCCGGACTCTAACGGCTCTGCCGTGGCCAAAACCACCACAAAGGTGC
>CABRFW010000135.1 GCA_902470265.1 uncultured Collinsella sp. | reverse complement strand
GCCGCCGCTCCCCTGCAGGAAGCCGTTGTCACCGCCCTCAACTTCGACGACAGCTATTACGATGAGGTCCTCGACCTCTACACCGCCAAACGCGACTTGTTCTGCCAGGGGCTCGATAGCATCGGTCTTGAGCATAACGTGCCGCAGGGCGCCTACTACGTCATGATGGACATCTCTGAGTTTGGCTATGACAGCAACCTCGAATTCTGCGAGGACCTCGCATCCAAGGTGGGCGTGGGCGCCGTGCCCGGCTCGAGCTTCTTCCGCGAGCCCGTCAACCATCTGATTCGTTTCCACTTTGCCAAGCGGGACGAGACGCTTAACGCGGCACTGGAGAACCTCAAGTCGCTACGTGATAAAATCAAGCCGCGCGGGTAATGACGGCCCGGCAACTAAAGCAACCAAAGAAGCCCCGCACCGCCCGCCACGTTGCGAGGCTTCTTCTTTTTATAGCGCTTTCTTAAATGGTTTAGAGCCCTATACTTTAGTCACGGAGCAACTCGTCCCAGAGAGAGGAATACTATGGCAGAACAGCAGCTTATCGGAGCGCTCGAGGCCGGCGGCACCAAGATGGTCTGCGCCACGGGCTATGCAGACGGTACGGTCCTGGAGCGTGAGCAGATCGCGACCACGACCCCGCAGGAGACCGTTGAGGCCGTCAATGCATGGTTTGCCGACAAGGGCATCGCCGCACTGGGCATCGGCGCCTTTGGCCCCACCGCAGTCAACCCCGCTTCGCCCCAATACGGCAAGATCCTGGAGACGCCCAAAACGGCATGGCGCTACTTTGACCTGCTGGGCACTATCCAAAACGAGCTCAATATCCCCTGCGGCTACGACACCGACGTCAACGTCGCCTGCCTGGGCGAGGTCACCTTTGGTTGCGCCCAGGGCCTCACTGACGTTGTGTATCTGACCATCGGCACCGGCGTGGGCGCCGGCGTGCTCTCGGGCGGTAAGCTCGTGCACGGCATGATGCATCCCGAGGCTGGCCACATCCTGGTCACGCGCGACCCGCGCGACACCATTGGCGAGCACAGCGCCTGCCCCTTCCACGACAACTGCCTCGAGGGCCTCATTGCCGGCCCCGGCGTTAAAAAGCGCTGGGATGGCAAGAGCGCCGGAGACATGGCCGATGACCTGGAGGCCATGGACCTGCTCGCCGGCTATCTGGCACAGGCACTCATGACCTACACGCTGTGCTACGCGCCGCAAAAGATCATCATCGGCGGCGGCGTGGCCGACCACACCCCCATCGTGCCGCTCGCACGCAAGAAGTGCGCAGAGATGCTCAACGGCTATATCGTCACGCCCGAGGTCAACGACATCGATAGCTACATCGTCAACAACAGCCTCGAGGGCAAGCAGGGCATCATGGGCTGCCTGGCCCTGGGCGCACAGGCGCTTCAGTAACAGACGCACCCACGGGGCGTGGCGCGCCCAGCAAATCCGACCAATGGAACGACGCCACCACGCCTCATATAAGCCCTCAAATAAAAAAGGCCGCCTAGGACCAAACAATACGTCCTAGGCGGCCTTTTTAGCGCACATCAGCGACCGTAAGAGATATCGGAGCACAACGCCCATTGCCGCTCCACAGCAGTCGATCATCACATCGGTGATCATGCCGGCGCGTCCCGGCACAAAGAGCTGAATCGTCTCGTCGATCGAGGGAATCAGCAGCAGGAACACCGCCGTGGGCAGCAGCACGTCAAAGGTGTGCCGGCCCTCAAAATCAAAAGCGTGCGTTGCCAGGATGCCGAGCACCATATACTCGGTAAAATGCGCGCACTTGCGAACAACAAAGTTGGTCACCCATTCATATGGAAGTCCCACGCCGTGCAGGAAACCGCGGATAGCTTCCATGACCGTTAGGCTCAGCGAGCCCGACCCCGAGCCGGGAACCAGCGAATTGCCCCAGATCAAGAGCGCCATCAGGCAGGTCACGACCGCCCATTTTCGATTGATCTTAACCATGCAGAAGTTATGCCTCCGCGCGGAGCGGCGCGAAGCTGGCGGTACCGCCCTCGATAACGCTCAGATAGGCACGGCCCGTACGCTTGGCGGTAGAGGACTGCAGGCGCTCGATCTCTTCCTCGAGGATCTGATTGACGCGCTCGTGACGACGATTTTCCATAATGCCGGCGGCAATAGCCTCGGCCCGCTCGATGCTCTCGCGCGAGATACGGGCGGTATCCTCGGGGAACACAGCGCTGTGACGGCCGACATAGGCGGGAGCAGCAGGCTGAGGGGCAGCGACGGGAGCGGGCGCTGCAACAGGAGCGGGCTCGTCAATCTCATCCAGAATCGCGGTGGCGGCGGCCCACATGTCCTCGTGGCCCGAGTAATCGGCCATGGGGACATCGACCTCGAGCGAGGCGTCCGGAAGGTCGCCGGTGTCGATGCGATCTTGGGCATCAATCGATGCGGTGATGGCTGCAGGTTCATCGAGGTCGTCAAGATCGATGTCCGCGGCACCGGAGATGATAGGCAAGCTGGCGAGGTTTGCGTTGTACGGCGCAGCCTCAGCCGCCTGCTGCTGAGCAGGAGCGCCCCAAAGCGAGCTCTCGGCGGCACGGCGGGCGGCAACGGCCTCCTCGTCCGCGGTAATGGCTTCATCAACGTACGAATAATCGGCAGAAGCGTTCGCGTCGCCCGAGGTAGCGTTGTAGGCGTTATTGGCTGCCGCGTTGGCAACGAGTGCCACGAAAGCCGCCGTGCTGCCCGCAGGGGCGACCTGGGAGCCCGACACGGCGCGCGCCGCGGCGGCGATGTCGTCACGATTGAAGGAGCCGGTCTGCCCGCCGTTGGTAAGCTCGTCGATGGCGACTTGATAGACGTCGCGCGAGTGTGCAGGGTCGCAGCTCACCGGCGAATCGTCGTCGAGCATACTGTCGATCATGGACCAAGCCTCGGCCTCGTCCATAGCATCTGCGGCTCGAGCGATGGTAGGGACACCATCATCGGCATGACGGCGCTGGAACGCACCAGTCAGGCCGGAAAGGTATGCCGAGGTAGACTGCTCCGCCTGAGCCTGAGAAGCAGAAGCCGCAGCGTAAGGAGTCGCATCCTGCTGCTGAGCCGGAATCGAGGCGGTCTTGAACTCACTTTGATGTTGATTGAGATTGGCAGCACCGCCCATGGCATCGGGCTGGAACAGACGCTCTTCACGCTGCGCACGGTACTCGGAGATGCCCAGCGAGGCGGCATAGATACCCACGCCCGCCACCGCGCCCACGGCGAAGGGAACCGCACCCGCCACGACCGTCTCGTTCACCGACGAAAACGGCAGCGTCGCGGCATACATAACCACGGGGGCGGCCAGGCCGATCCCGCACGAAAGTCCGGCAAGGACTGCTCGTTGTGTTGCATCAGAAGAAGCCATGAGCTCTCCCCATCTTCCAGCACCCAAATCGCATCATTCAGTTGGCTGCGCGAGAGAAGATGAAGCGGGGCTATGCCCCAAAGCAACGGTATATGGTTCGTTTCATCTGCGTTTTCCGTCGCGAAGCTTAAAAGCTATTATGCGAAACCGCCCTGTCGATTGCAAGCGACGATGTCGGATTGAAACGGGAAACCTGCTGCTTGCCAGTCTTATGGTCGATAACTGGCGCCGAGTGGCGATATAAAAAGGGCCGAGGCGCAAGCCCCGACCCTTCATCGCGCCGGCAATAACGCCGCGTGCGGTTGACGACTTAGAACGTCTGCTCGTAGTCGCTATGCTTTTTGGCCGAACGCACCAGGAACTCCTGGTTGGTGTTGGTGCCCTTGAGGCCCTTGATAAACGATGCGGCCGCGCGCTCGGTATTGTTCATGCCGGCGAGGATGCGACGCAGACCAAAGACAAACGGGCGCATCTGCTCGTCGACCAGCAGGTCCTCGTTGCGCGTACCCGAGGCAACAGGGTCGATGGCCGGGAAAATGCGGCGATCGGCCAGGTCGCGGTCGAGCTTGAGCTCCATGTTGCCGGTACCCTTGAACTCCTCAAAGATGACCTCGTCCATCTTGGAACCGGTATCGATGAGTGCGGAGGCCAGGATGGTGAGCGAGCCACCGTTCTCGATATTGCGGGCTGCACCCAGAAAACGCTTGGGCGGATACAGTGCCGCCGAATCAACGCCGCCCGAAAGGATGCGGCCTGAGGCGGGCGCCGCCAAGTTGTAGGCGCGGGCAAGACGCGTGATGGAGTCGAGCACAACTACAACATCGCCGCCCAGTTCCACGATGCGCTTGGCGCGCTCGATGACGAGCTCTGCCACGCGAGTGTGGTTGTCGGCGGGCATATCGAAGGTCGACGCCACAACCTCGCCCTTGATGGAACGCTGCATATCGGTGACCTCTTCGGGGCGCTCGTCGACGAGCAGGCAGATGAGGTGCACCTCGGGGTTGTTAATCGAGATAGACTGGCAGATTTTCTTGAGGATCGTCGTCTTGCCGGCCTTAGGCGGGGACACAATCAGGCCACGCTGACCCTTGCCGATCGGCGACACGATGTCGATGGCACGACCGGTAATGGAATCCTTGCCATGCTCCATGCGCAGCGGCTCGTTGGGATAGACCGGGGTGAGGTCGCCGAACTTGGGGCGATTGCGAATCTGCTCAGGATCCATGCCGTTGACGGTCGTGATCTTGGCGAGGCCGGCGCGCTTGTCGCCGCCGCGCGAAGGACGCAGCGAGCCCTCGATGACATCGCCCGTGCGCAGACGCGCGGAACGGATGAGGTATGCGGGCACGAAGGCGTCGTCGTTGGACTTCATGTAGCCATGGGCGTGGATGATGCCGGAGCTGTCTGGGCGAATCTGCAGAATGCCCTTGATATCGCGGAAACCCTCGGCCTTTGCGGCGGTAGTGTAGATCTCCTCGACGAGCTCGGCCTTCTTCTTGCCGGTCGTCTCGATCTCGAACTCCTTGGCCTTCTCGCGCAGCTCGGCGACCTTCATGGCCGCGAG
>CABRFW010000134.1 GCA_902470265.1 uncultured Collinsella sp. | reverse complement strand
CTCATGTTCCTGCACGTTAACGGTATGCCGTTGACCATCTCGGGCATGATCGAGCTTTCCGGCGCCGGAACCGTGCAATCCGCGCTACTGGTGATGCCGGTCATCCTGCTGTCGCTCGCCGCACTCACCAAGGCCGCACAGATGCCGTTCCACACTTGGCTGTTGGGCGCCATGGTTGCCCCCACGCCCACGAGCGCCCTGCTGCACTCGTCAACCATGGTCAAAGCTGGCGTGTTCTTAATGGTCAAGCTGAGCCCGCTCTATGCCATCTATCCCGTGACCGGCTTTATGGTTACGAGTGTGGGTGCCATCACGTTTTTGCTCGCTGCCCTCATGGCCATCTCGCAGAGCAATGCCAAGCGCGTGCTCGCGTTCTCCACCATTTCCAACCTGGGCCTCATCAGTGCCTGCTTGGGTGTCGGCGCGCCCGAGGCCGTCTGGGCGGCCATCTTCCTGATCCTGTTCCACACGGTGGCAAAGTCGTTGCTGTTCCTGTGCGTGGGCACGGCCGAGCATCATATCGGCAGCCGTAATATCGAGGACATGGACGGTATGTTCAGCCGCATGCCGCACCTGACGCGCCTGATGATGCTGGGCATCATGGGCATGTTTGTGGCGCCGTTTGGCATGCTCGTGTCCAAGTGGGGCGCCCTGGTGGCGTTCGCACAGACCGGCAACGTGCTCATGATCATGGTGCTTGCCTTTGGCTCGGCCGCAACGTTTTACTTCTGGGGTAAGTGGCTTGCCAAGCTTTCGGGCGTCGACCCCACGGCTCAAAACGTTGAGGTCAATGTCCATAAGACCGAATGGATGGCGCTCAACACCATCGCCGCGCTGCTGATTCTGTGCTGCGTGGCGTTCCCGCTCATCTCGAGCGGTTTGGTGTCGCCTTACTTGGCCATGGTGTTTGGCCGTGTGCCGTACGTTATTGGCAAGGACGCCATGTATCTGATGGTGGTTATCGTGGCTTTTATCGCCGTGGTGCTGCTGACGTCGTTCCGCGTGAGCAATAAGCCGCACGTCAACGTGCACCTTTCGGGCGTGGGAACCGATAAATATCGCCATTTCCGCGGCTCGATGGGACACGAGGTGAAGGCCGAAAAGCGCAATTGGTACTCGGAGGACGCCCTTGGCGAGAAGCGTATTGGCCCCGTGGGTAGCGTCGTGTGCTGCAGCATTATCTTGTTTGCGCTGCTGTGTTGCGCGTGGATTGGGCCCGAGAGACTTGCAATGAGCGCGCCCTCGGTGTTGCGCGGCAAGTATTTCGAAGGCTCGGGTGTCGTGGGCATTTTTATTGGCACCGTGGTGTTTGCCCTGCTGGCGCCTTTGGTTGGTGGCCTGATCGACGGCGTTGACCGCAAACTTTCGGCCCGTATGCAGGGCCGCGTGGGCCCGCGCCTGCTCCAGCCTTTCTACGACGTCGCCAAGCTGCTGCGCAAAGCCCCTGCCAGCGTAAACACCATGGACGATACCTATATGGCGTGCGCGCTCATCTTTACCGTCGTGGGCGGCGGCATCTTTGTGTCGGGCTCTAACACGCTACTGTGCGCTTTTATGGTGACGCTCGCCGCGATCTTTGTGGTGTTGGCGTCCGCCTCGACGCAAAGCCCGTTTGCCCAGGTTGGCGCCGATCGTGAGTTACTGCAGGTTATGAGTTACGAGCCCGCCGTTTTGCTGATGAGCGTGGGCCTGTACCTTGCCACCGACAGCTTCGATTCCATCGCCGTGACGGGGCAGTCGGTCCCCATCATCGTGTACAGCGCACCCATTTTCCTCGCGTTGCTCGCGGTGCTTACCATCAAGCTGCGCAAGTCGCCGTTTGACCTTTCGTACTCGCATCACGCGCATCAGGAGATTGTCCAGGGCGTCGCCACCGAGATGAGCGGCGGCACGCTGGCCAAGATGACCCTTATGCACTGGTGCGAGACCGTGCTGTTTTTGATGTGGGTGGGCATGTTCTTTGTCTGGGACAACCCGGTGAGTTGGGTTGTAGCCCTGGTCGTGATGGCCGCGACGTACTTTGTCGAGGTGCTTATCGACAACACCTTCGCGCGCAGCACCTGGCGCAGCTGCTTTAAGCTCGGCTGGGGCGTGGCGCTGGTGTTTGGCCTGCTCAACCTTATGCCCATCCTCGTCGACGTGTTTATTTAGGAGGCGGCATTCATGGATCATAAAATGTCGCGCTCGCCGTGGGTTATTCATTACGACGGCTCGAGCTGCAACGGATGCGATATCGAGGTGCTGGCCTCGCTCACGCCGCTGTTCGATGCGGAGCGCTTTGGCGTGGTCAACACCGGCAACCCCAAGCATGCGGATATCTTTTTGGTGACGGGGTCGGTCAATGCCCAGAACCTGCCCGTCGTGCGCCAGATCTACAACCAGATGCTCGAGCCCAAGTGCGTGGTGGCGTGCGGCATCTGCGCGTGTTCGGGCGGCGTGTTCCGCGATGCCTATAACGTGATCGGCGGCGTGGACCGCGCGATTCCCGTGGACGTGTACGCGCCCGGGTGCGCCATTCGCCCCGAGACGGTGATCGATGCCATCGTGGAGGCGTGCGGCATCCTGGACCAGAAGGAGGCCGTGATGCGTGCCGGCGGCGACCCGCTCACCGTGGGCGGCGCCGCAACCTGGGACGGTGGCGTTGAGCTGGGCGAGGACGGGTTTGTGGCTGCGGGGGCCGGGGCTGATGGTGCCGGTGACGCGCCTGCCGGGAAGCCCACCGCGCCCGCCGCTGGCGACGCACCTGCTGGGACGCCCGCCGCTGCAAAGGAGGCCGAGTAATGCAAAAGGCAATCTATACCACCGTCGGGATCGACGAGCTCCTGCCGCATGTCCAGGCGCTCAAGGGCGTCGGCGCGCGCTTTGTGCAAATGCACGCCGAGCGCAACGTCGACGACGGCTCGTATCGCCTGGTCTATACGTTTATCAACGTTCGTGCTGCTCAGAAGCATATTGCGCAGGACGGCAGCTATGCGATTGAGAACCTGGTAGTCGAGGGCATCGACCAGTACCAGGAGATTCCGTCCATCAGCTCGTATTATCCGGCGGTATTTCCGTTTGAAAACGAAGCGCACGACCTGTTTGGGCTTGCCATCACCGACATGCAGATCGACTTTAAGGGCTTTTTCTACCAGGTCTCGACTGCCGAGCCCATGAGCGTTATCACGCCCGAGGTGAAGGCTGCACGCGAGAAGGCCATGAAGGTCCGCGCGGCTGCCGAGGCCAAGGCGCGCAAGGCTGCGGCCGAAAAGGCCGCCGCTGCCGCGGCCGCCGCAGGGGAGGGCGCTGCGAGCATCGACGATGCCGCGGGTGCCGCTGCTCAGCCCGCTGCGGCTGCCGGCTCCGATGCTCAGCATGACGATGCCGCTGCCAAGGCCGCGCTCAAAGCCGCCGAGCTGGAAGCAAAGCTCGCCGCCATGGATCCCGAGAAGGCGGCCAAGGTCCGCGCGGCGCTTGCCGCCAAGGCCGCCCGCGACAAGCAGAAAAAGGAGGCGTAAGGTCCATGGCACATCGCTCCGTTATTCCGTTTGGCCCGCAACACCCGGTGCTGCCCGAGCCGCTTCATCTGGACCTGGTGATCGAGGACGACCGCGTCATCGAAGCAATTCCGCAGATCGGCTTTGTGCACCGCGGACTCGAGAAGCTCACCGAAAAGCGCGATATGCATCAGTTTGGCTACATCGCCGAGCGCATCTGCGGCATCTGCGCCGTGGGCCATAGCTGTGGCTACGCCAGCGCCTGCGAGCGCATGCTCGGCATCGAGGTGCCTGGTCGCGTGCAGTATATCCGCACCATTCTGCATGAGCTTTCGCGCATTCACTCGCACCTGCTGTGGCTGGGCCTGCTCGCCGATGCCTTTGGCTTTGAGGCGCTGTTCTATCGTTCGTGGACGCTGCGCGAGCAGATTCTCAAGATCTTTGAGAGCACTTGCGGCGGTCGCGTGATTCTGTCGATTAACGAGATCGGCGGCCTTAAGCACGATATCGAGGACTCCGAGCTGGCGGGCATTGTCCAGACGCTCGATGCCATGCGTCCTGACTACGAGGCCCTGGTGCATACGTTTTTGGACGACAGCAGCTGCGGCGAGCGCCTGCATGGCGTGGGCGTGATTAGCAAGAAAGACGCGCTGGAGCTTTCGATGGTCGGTCCGTTTGGGCGCGCATCGGGCGTGGATTACGACGTGCGCATGTTTGACGACGGTGCCTATGCGGACTTGGCTGCGTTTGAGCCGATTGTTGCCACCGATGGCGACTGTTATGCCCGCTGCCAGGTGCGTTGTGCCGAGGTTACGCAGGCCATGGACATTATCAAGGAGCTTGTCGGCAAGATTCCGCACGACGGTATCGGCGGGCGTACCAAGCTCACGCCGGCCGACGGCGCGCGCGGCGAGGTTGTGATTGAACAGCCGCGCGGCGAGGCATATTACTATGTGCGCGGTAACGGCACCAAGAACCTGGACCGTTTCCGCGTGCGCACGCCGACGTCGCAGAACCTGGCGGGTCTGACGCATGCGCTGCAGGGCGTGCTCCTTGCCAACGTGCCCATGATTATCCTGACCATCGACCCCTGCATTAGCTGCACGGAAAGGTAGGCGCGGCATGAGTTTACTGACATTTGCCAAGACGGCCTTGGGCTCTATGGTCAAGCAGCCGGTAACGGTGTGCTATCCGCAGGAGAAGCTCGCGGCACCCGAGCGCCTGCGCGGGCATATCGTTAACGACATGAACGTGTGCATCTGCTGTGGCATGTGCGCGCGCCGCTGCCCGGCGGGCGCACTCGCGGTCGATCGCAAGGGCGGAACGTGGTCGATCGACCCGTATGCCTGTGTGGTGTGCGGCGAGTGCATCGAAAGCTGTCCTAAACACTGCCTGAGCATGGACACCGCCCGCACTCCGGTTGCGGCGGACAAGACTCCCACGGTAGAAACCAAGCCGGAGTAGCGTTTGGATGGGGCCGGTGGGGCAAAAATGCCCCA
>CABRFW010000133.1 GCA_902470265.1 uncultured Collinsella sp. | reverse complement strand
GTCACCTACGTCGTGAGTGCCGAGGTCGGCATGATTCAGCGCTGGTTTGAGCGTGGGCTCACCGAATCGCCCGAGGCCATGGCGCGCATTATGACGGTGCTCGCTTTTGTGCGCCCTGGTGACCTGTATGGCCAACCCATCGATATCAACGTACCGGAATACGGCATGAAGCTATTGAACCTGCAGCTCGAGGACGCGGCCGACACTGCCGCAGCCGTCGAGTCCAACAACTAAGAGGAGAGACAATGAGCAAACTCGTCGAGGGCATTAAGGACCGTATGGTCGCTGCCGCGCGTGAGGCTGCACCCGCCGTGGTGGACGCCGCGCAGAAGGCTGCGACCGCGGCTGCTGAGAAAGTTGCCGAGGCAGTTGCCGATGCCAAGAACGCGGCAGGGGAGACGTCCGTCGCTAGCGAGCCCGCCACCGCCGCTGAGCCCGTAGCCGCCGGCCAGGCCCCCGAAGGCGCGATCTTCAACCCCGAGAACGCTCGCGGCAGCCTGCACCTGGGCATTGACGTGGGCTCCACCACCGTTAAGCTCGCCGTGCTCAACGACGACAACCAGATCGTCTACGCCAAGTACCAGCGCCACCACACCGACGTCCGCGCCTGCGCCCGCGACCTGTTCGAGGGTGCTGCGACCGTGCTGCCGACGGCCCAGATGACCTGCGCCATTACCGGCTCGGGCGGCCTGCTGCTGTCCCAGTGGCTCGACCTGGAGTTTGTCCAGGAGGTCATCGCCAGCAAGCGTGCCGTCGAGACCCTCATCCCGGCCACCGATGTCGCCATCGAGCTGGGCGGCGAGGACGCCAAGATCATCTACTTCGACAACGGCATCGAGCAGCGCATGAACGGCACCTGCGCCGGCGGCACGGGCGCGTTCATTGACCAGATGGCAACCCTGCTGCACACCGACGCCAGTGGCCTCAACGAGCTCGCGGCCAACGCCACCACCATCTATCCCATCGCCAGTCGTTGCGGCGTTTTTGCCAAGACCGACGTGCAGCCGCTGCTCAACGAGGGTGCCCGCCCCGAAGACGTGGCTGCCTCCATCTTCCAGGCTGTCGTGACCCAGACCATCTCGGGCCTGGCGTGCGGCCGTCCCATCCGCGGCAACGTCGCCTTCCTGGGCGGCCCGCTGCAGTATCTCTCCGAGCTGCGCCACCGCTTCTACCTCACGCTCAATCTGGACGAGGAGCACCGTATCGTGCCCCAAAACGCCCACCTGTTTGTGGCGAGCGGCGCCGCCATGGCGCATGAGTCCAACAAGCTCAGCACGTTCCCGCAGCTCATCGAGGCCATCGACAGCCTGGGCGACACGCAGGGCGCCGAGGTTGAGCGCCTGGATCCGCTCTTTGCCACTGACGAGGACTTTGCCGAGTTCAAGACCCGCCACGACCAGGAAGTCGTCCCCAAGGGCAAACTCGAAGGCTACACCGGCCGCGTGTTCATCGGCATCGACGCCGGCTCCACCACCATGAAGGCCGCGCTCGTGGGCGAGGACGGTCAGCTGCTGCACACCTGGTATGGCAACAACAACGGTGACATCCTGGGCACGGCCAAGGTCATCATGGCCGATTTCTACAACCACATCCCCGCCGGTTGCACCATCGGCCACGTGACTACCACGGGCTACGGCGAGGCGCTGCTCATCGAGGCCCTCAAGGCCGACTCCGGCGAGATCGAGACCGTCGCGCACCTGCGCGGCGCCAAGGCATTCCTGCCCGGCGTCGAGTTCATTCTGGACATTGGCGGCCAGGACATGAAGTGCCTGCGCGTGAAGGACGGCGTTATCGAGCACATCATGCTCAACGAGGCCTGCTCGTCGGGTTGCGGTAGCTTTATCGAGAGCTTCGCCGTCTCTATGAACATGGACGTGCGCGCGTTTGCCGATGCTGCCATCCATGCCAAGGCCCCCGTCGACCTGGGCAGCCGCTGCACGGTCTTTATGAACTCGCGCGTCAAGCAGGCGCAAAAGGAAGGCGCCACGGTGGGCGACATCGCCGCCGGCCTGTCCTATTCCGTCATCAAGAATGCCCTGTTCAAGGTCATTAAGCTGCGCGACCCCAAGGAGATCGGCAGCCAGGTGATCGTCCAGGGCGGCACCTTTATGTCCGATGCCACGCTGCGCGCGTTTGAGCAGCTCACCGGCGTTCATGCCGTGCGTCCCGACATCGCCGGCTGCATGGGCGCCTACGGCGCGGCCCTGCTCGCCCGCGATCGCGCTGGCGCCGACGGCACCTCGACCATCCTCTCGGCTGAGGACATCGCGCACCTCACCGTGACGCAAAAGCATGTCCGCTGCGGCCGTTGCTCCAACAACTGCCAGCTTACCGTCAACGACTTTGGCGGTGGCAGGCGCTTCATTACCGGCAACCGCTGCGAGAAGGGCGCCGGCCACAAAAAGCAGAAGACCGAGGCCCCCAACCTCTTCAAAAAGAAAAACGAGCTGCTCTTTAACCGCGAGGTCCTGAGCCCCGACGAGGCCCCGCGCGGCACCGTCGGCATCCCGCGCGCGCTCAACATGTACGAGAACTACCCCTTCTGGCACGCGTTCTTTACGCGCCTGGGCTTTAGCGTGCAGCTGTCCGACCAGTCGAGCAAGAAGACCTACCAGGCGGGCATCGAGTCCATGCCGTCCGAGAGCGTGTGCTATCCGGCCAAGATGAGCCACGGCCACGTGATGAACCTCATCGACCGCGATGTCGACTTCATTTGGATGCCGTGCGTGCGCTGGGAGCGCAAGGAGGATCCGACCGCCGGCAACTGTTACAACTGCCCCATCGTCATGAGCTACCCCACGGCGTTGGCGCTCAACATCGACGAGATCCGCGAGCAGAACATCGAGTTCCTGTATCCGTTTGTGCCGTATCACGACAAGACCGAGCTCAAGCGCCGCCTGTACCAGGTGCTCGCCGTCGACCGTGTGGCCGATGCTGAGGCCGGTCGCGGTCGCGTGCGCGGTCCTAAAATCACGCGCTCCGAGGTTGATGCCGCCGTCAACGCTGCTTTTGAGGCCGACGCGCGCTTCCACGAGGATATCCAGACCATGGGCGAGGAGGCTCTCAAGTGGGTCGAGGACCACGGCGGCCACGGCATTGTGCTCGCCGGCCGTCCCTACCATAACGATCCCGAGATCAACCATGCTCTGCCCGAGCTTATCTCGAGCTTTGGCTTTGCGGTCTTTACCGAGGATTCGCTTGCACACCTGGTAAAGCCCGAGCGTCCGATTCGCGTCGTCGACCAGTGGATGTACCACAGCCGCCTGTACGCCGTCGCCCGTTTTGTGACGATGCGCAACGACCTGGACCTGATCCAGCTCAACTCTTTCGGCTGCGGCCTGGACGCCCTGACCACCGATCAGGTGCAGGAGATTCTGGAAGCCAGCGGCAAGATCTACACCGTGCTCAAGATCGACGAGGTGTCCAACCTGGGCGCCGCGCGCATCCGCATCCGCTCACTCATGGCGGCGCTTAAGGACCAGGAGGCCGAACGCTTGGCCGAGGCCACGGCCGCGGGCGAGGCCTACGAGCAGGGCGATGCCGCGCCGGTGGCGCCCTCCAAGGATGTCCCCGCGTTCGCGAGCCGCAAGTACACGTTCGAGGCGCAGCGCGAGAGTGCATCGACCGCGTGGCCCAAGGTGCCCTTCACCGAGCAGATGCGCGACGAGGGCTACACCATCCTGTGCCCGCAGATGGCGCCGATCCACTTTGACCTGGTCAAAGAGGTGTTCCGTGGTGCTGGCTACAACTTGGAGCTGCTGCCCTCGACCGATCACGACGCCGTCGAGGCCGGCCTGCGCTACGTGAACAATGACATTTGCTATCCGTCCATTTTGGTGACCGGCCAGATTATGGAGGCCATCGAGAGCGGTCGGTACGACCTGTCCAAGACGGCCGTGGTTATCAGCCAGACCGGCGGCGGCTGCCGTGCCACCAATTACATCGCGCTCATCCGCAAGGCCCTGCGCGAGAGCGGCCATCCTGAGATCCCGGTGATCTCGCTTTCGGCCGTGGCGCTCGGCGAGGACAACCCCGGCTTTAAGATTACGCCGGCGCTGCTCAAGCAGGCAGTCTACGCGGTGCTCTTTGGCGACGTGATGATGCAGATGCTCTACCGCTGCCGCCCGTACGAGGCAACGCCCGGTGCCGCCAACGCGCTCTACGAGGAGTACATGGCGCGCGCCCGCAAGCTGGCGCCTAAGTTCAACAGGCACAACTACACCAAGTTGTGCCGCGAGGCCATCCGCGCGTTCGACACCATGCCGCTTGTGGGCGAGGGTACCAAGCCGCGCGTGGGCGTGGTTGGCGAGATCCTGGTCAAGTTCCATCCCACGGCCAACAACCACGTGGTCGATGTCATTGAGCGCGAGGGCTGCGAGGCCGTGGTGCCGGGCCTGCTCGACTTCTTCCTGTACTCCATGAGCAACGCCGAGCTTCAAAAAGACGAGCTGGGAAGCTCTGCCACGGCGCGCGCTAGCATGCAGGCGCTCATTAAGCTGGTGGACTGGATGCGCACGCCGGTGGAGGAGATGCTCGAAAAGTCCCGCCGCTTTGAGGCGCCCGAGCGCATCGACACTATGGCCGACAAGGCTCGCACGGTGCTCTCGGTGTGCAACAACATGGGCGAAGGCTGGCTGCTCACGGCCGAGATGCTCGACCTGATTGACCATGGTGCACCCAACATTATCTGCACGCAGCCCTTCGCGTGCCTGCCCAACCACGTGGTGGGTAAGGCCGTGATCAAGGAACTGCGCCGTCAGCACCCCGAGAGCAACATCGTCGCAGTGGACTACGACCCCGGCGCGTCCGAGGTCAACCAGCTCAACCGCATTAAGCTCATGATCAGCGTGGCCAAGGAAAACATGCGCGCCGGTAAGGGCTTTAAGCTCGAGAAGGTGGCGCCGCTCGCGATGGACGAGGTCACCGGCCAGATGCGTGCCCATGATGGCTGCGTGAGCTGTGGACCGGCCAGTGAGGAGGCCGTTGCATCGGTCGCCAA
>CABRFW010000132.1 GCA_902470265.1 uncultured Collinsella sp. | reverse complement strand
CGCGAAGCCCACTTCCCCGAGGAAGGGCACCCGCCCGGAGCAGGCCCCAGCGCGAGACCGTCCCGGATGCTATTCGTTGTCGCCAGCGGTCATTTGGGTTGCGGAGAGTGCGCCGTCGGCAGCGGTTGCGGCTGCGGCGTCGGGCCAGACCCAGTCGGTGAAGGCCGGGTGATCGTAGCCCTCATCGCACGCGAACTCGAAGGCCTCGGTGCGGAATGCCTCCCACTTATCAATCCGCTCAGCAAACTTATCGGCGTCGACCATGCGCAGCACGTCCGCGGCCAGTGCCCAGCGGTCCATGTTGTTCAGGCGCAGCATGTCGAACGGCGTTGTCGTGGAGCCTTTCTCCTCGTAGCCGTGGACGCGGAAGGCATCGTGGCCGGGGCGGTTCCAGATCAGGCGGCGAATCGTGCCGGCATAGGCGTGGAACGCGAAGAGGACGGGCTTCTCGCCGCAGCCGAACAGCTCAGCCCAGCGCTCGTCGCTGAGAGCCTGGTCGTTCTCGCAGACGTTCTGGATCTTGAGCAGATCGACCACGTTGACGAACCATACCTTGATGCCCAGCTCGCGCAGCATGTCGGTTGCAGCCAGAGCCTCGAGCGTCGGCACGTCGCCGCAGGTGGCGACCACGACATCGGCCTCGGCGAGCGAACCGGCGGTCGATGCCCACTCCCAGGTCGCAACGCCCTCGGCGAGCTCCGCCTTGGCCTCGTCGACCGTCTGGAAGGTCGGAGCAGGCTGCTTGCCGCAGAAGATGGCGTTGACGCAGTCGGTGGACTGGTAGACGCGCTCGGCAACGGCAAGGGCCATGTTGGCGTCGGCCGGATAGTAGGCATTCACGATGTGCGTGTCGTTGGCCTTGTTGAGCAGCAGGTCGATAAAGCCGGGGTCCTGATGCGAGAAGCCGTTGTGGTCCTGACGCCAGACGTGGCTCGACAGCAAAATGTTAAGGCCGCTGATGGGGGCACGCCACGGAATCTCGCGCTTGGTAGCCTCGAGCCACTTGCAGTGCTGGTTGACCATGGAGTCGACCACATGGACAAAGCTCTCGTAGGAGCTCCACACGCCGGAACGGCCAGTGAGCACGTAGGCCTCGAGGAAGCCCTCGCATTGGTGCTCGGACAGCTGCTCGACGACCTTACCGGAGCCTGCCAGCAGCTCGTCGTTGGCCTCGTCCTCGTAGAAGCCGGCGTCCCACTGCTTCTTGGTCACCTTGTAGGCAGCCTGCAGACGGTTGGACGCGGTCTCGTCGGGACCAAAGATGCGGAAGTCATCCATGTTCTTGGCCAGAACGTCGGCAGTGTACTCACCAAAGACGCGGGCGGCCTCGGTGGAGCCCCAGCCATGACCCTTAGTTGCGACGGGGACCTCGTGGGCATGAATATCGGGCAGCTCGAGCTCGCGACGCACCTTACCGCCGTTCGCGTTGGGATTGGCGCCGATGCGCAACTCGCCGGTCGGCATAAAGGCCGTCACCTCGGGGCGCACCTGGCCCTCGGGCGTAAAGAGCTCCTCGGGCTTGTAGGAACGCAGCCACTCGCGCAGCACGCGGAAGTGCTCGTGGGTGTCCTTGGCACTCGCCAGCGGCACCTGATGCGCGCGCCAGGAGTCCTCGGTCTTCTTGCCGTCGATGTGCTTGGGGCAAGTCCAGCCCTTGGGCGTACGGAACACAATCATGGGGTAGGCCGGGCGGACCACGGTCTCGCCTGAGGCGGCCTGGGCCTGCGCGGTGGCCTTGATGTCACAGATCTCATCGAAGACCTGCTCAAACAGGGCAGCGAAACGCGCATGAATGCTTGCGTGGCTCTCGTCGTCAAAGCCGGCGACAAAGAAGTGCGGCTTATAGCCCATGCCCTCAAAGAACTTGGTGAGCTCTTCGTCGGACACGCGAGCAAGGATGGTGGGGTTGGCGATCTTGTAGCCGTTGAGGTGCAGGATCGGCAGGACGATGCCGTCGGTTGCCGGGTTCACGAGCTTGTTGGACTGCCAAGAGGTCGCGAGCGGACCGGTCTCGGACTCGCCATCGCCCACCACGGCCACGGCCAGCAGGCTCGGGTTGTCCATAACGGCGCCGTAGGCGTGGCTGAGCGTGTAGCCGAGCTCGCCGCCCTCGTGGATGGAACCGGGCGTCTCGGGCGCAAAGTGGCTCGGGATGCCGCCGGGATAGGAGAACTGGCGGAAGAACTTCTGCAGGCCGGCCTCGTCATTGGTGATGTCGGGGCGAATCTCGCGGTAGGTGCCGTCGAGCAGCGACTGAGCAGTACCGGCGGGGCCACCGTGACCAGGGCCCATCAAGAAGATAGCATTCTGGTTGTGGTCGGCGATCAGACGATTGACGTGACCGAACAGGAAGTTGATGCCGGGCGTGGTGCCCCAGTGGCCAACCAGGCGGTGCTTAACGTCCGGACGACCGAAGTCGCGCACCTCACCGGTTTTCTCATCAACAAAGTCGGGGCGCATTAGCGGGTTAGAGCGAAGGTAGATCTGACCGACGGACAGATAGTTCGATGCGCGCCAATACAGGTCGACGCCCTCGAGCTCGGAAGCCGGCACCTCGTGGCCCAGCTTTTGCCACGGCGTCCCCAGTGTTTTAGCCATTGTTTATGTCCCTTCGCTGTGCGGTCGCCCTCCGATACGGCAACCTTTCGTTGGGACTAGTATATTTGCTAAAACGTTTTATCATGGTGAAAAAACGTTTTAGCACCCTTATCAATCGCATCAATCAACAAAACGCGACATTCACCTGCGGCATTGCCCGTCACAGGTGCTCCACATTCGATCTCTGCAAATTGATAAACGTGTTTAGTTGTGTTTAGTAAGCTCGAGCACGCTGCCCTTAACGATAAGCTCCGGCTCCAGAACGACCTCTTCGGCACGCCTGCCGCCCCTACCGGCAAGACGCTTGGACATGCAGCCAAAAGCATGCTCCGCAAGGACACCAGGGTCCTGCTCAATCGCGGTCAGCGCCGGCTCAAAGAGAACGTCGGCCGCCGAGTTGTCATAGCTCACCACCGAGATATCGCCCGGGATGCTCTTCCCCATCTCGTGCAAGCGCTTGAGCAAACCGAGGGCAATGTTATCCGAGCTTGCGAACACGGCAGTGGCGTCAGTTGCGAGCACCGCCTCCGAGGCCTCGTATGCGCTCGGAATGTAGTACTCGCTCTCAAACTCCAAACGTGCGTCGATCGGCAGGCCAACCTCACGCAGCGCGCGCTCATAGCCGGCAAGTCGCTTGCGACCCGTATTGGAACGGCGGGCATTAACCAAGCAGGCGATGCGACGGTGACCTTGCTCGATCAGATAGCGGGTGGCCATATAGCCGCCCATCTCGTGGTCGAACATCACCTTGTCGCACTCGAGCCCCTCAATGGCACGGTCGACCATTACCGCCGGGATGGGCAGGTGGCTGACTTCTTCGCGCAGGGCGCGGTCGTCGGAGAACTCGTCACCCACCACCAGAAAGACGCCATCAACGCCGCGCGTCACCAGCTGGCGCAGCAGCTCCAGATCGTCATCGGCGCTGCCGCCCGAGCTAGTAATGAAGAGCGCATAGCCGTCCTCGCGGCAGCGCTTTTCCAGGCTACCGGCGAGCGAGGCAAAAAAGCGGCTCTCGATGTTAGGGACGATAAGGCCCAGCGTGCGCGACTCGCGCATGACCAGGCTGCGCGCAATCTGGTTGGGAACATAGTGGTTGCGCGCCGCGACCTCCTTGATGAGCTTGCGGTTTTCTTCCGAGATGCGACAGGGCCGATTATTGAGAACAAGCGAGACCGACGAGGGGGAAAGCCCCACCTCCTGGGCGATCTGCTTGAGGGTGACTTTGTTGGCCATCTCGCTCCTTCCGGGTTTACGCGCAATCTCTTGAAAGTATAGCGACTACCCCTCTACCTCGGTGATAAACACTTTACCAATCCGGTGGACGGCTGTTTTATCGCCGCCAGCGCACCAAATCCGTCCGGGTGGGGTATATTGCAATCGATTGATGACAACGACCACCAAAAGGCGGATATTCGTATGCACGAGAACGACTTTTTTAACGAGGACCTGCTGTGCGCGCTCGCTGGCGTTGCCGGCGAGGACAACGTGCTGATGAGCGAGCCCATGCGCGAGCACACCACGTTTAAGATCGGCGGCCCGGCCGACGTCTTTGTCACGCCCGATACCGAGCAGGGCCTCGTCGCCACGCTCGATACCTGCTATCGCTGCGATCTGCCACTCACCATCGTGGGCAACGGCTCCGACTTGCTCGTCGGCGACAAGGGCATCCGCGGCATCGTCGTAGCGCTGGGCGAGGGCCTCTCCGACATTACGGTCAATGGCACGCATGTCACGGCGGCCGCCGGTGCGCTGCTTTCCGATGTCGCCGCGGCGGCAGCCGAGGCCGGTCTCACCGGCATGGAGCCCATCTCGGGCATTCC
Source organism: uncultured Collinsella sp. (assembly GCA_902470265.1). Taxonomy (GTDB): domain Bacteria; phylum Actinomycetota; class Coriobacteriia; order Coriobacteriales; family Coriobacteriaceae; genus Collinsella. The sequence continues at coordinate 611 of CABRFW010000132.1, read as the reverse complement.
CGGATCGGTCGGCGGCGCCTGCTACATGAACGCCGGAGCATACGGCGCCTGCATGGCCGATGTGCTGGAGTCCGTGCGCGTCTACAAGCCCGCCCGCATGCTCGACGACGGCACCCGCGGTAGCGGCAGCATTATCGAGTTCGATGTCGACGAGCTCAACCTGGGTTATCGCAAGAGCCGCATCGCCGACGACGGCTTCATCGTGCTTTCGGCCACTTTCAATCTCGCCCCGGGCAACGCCGCGATGATCAAGGCCGACATGGATGACTACCGCCAGCGCCGCGAGGACAAGCAGCCGCTCGACATGCCGAGCGCCGGCTCCACCTTCAAGCGCCCCGAGGGCTACTTTGCCGGCAAGCTCATCATGGACGCCGGCCTGCGAGGACACGCCATCGGCGGCGCACAGGTGAGCGAAAAGCACTGCGGCTTCATCGTCAACGCCGACCGCGCCACCGCCGCCGATGTCGACGAACTCATCCGCCACATCCAAACAACCGTCAAAGACCAATTCGACGTAGACCTAGAACCCGAAGTCCACCGAGTAGGCGAATTCCTTTAATCAGAACCACCCTTAAAAAGGGTGGTTTGCTCTTAGGGTATAACCCACGGGC
>CABRFW010000131.1 GCA_902470265.1 uncultured Collinsella sp. | reverse complement strand
CCGACCGCAACCGCACCTCCCCGTTCGCCTTCACGGGCAACAAGTTCGAGTTCCGTGCCTGCGGCTCCGAGCAGAACGTCTCCGACTCCAACCTGGTGCTCGATGCCGCCGTGGCCAAGTCGCTCAAGTCCTTCGCCGACGCACTCGAGGGTACGCCCGAGGATAAGTTCCAGGACGCCGCGCTCGAGTACTGCAAGAAGGTCCTGACCGATCACCAGCGCATCCTGTTCTCCGGCGACGGTTACTCCGACGAGTGGCCCATCGAGGCCGAGAAGCGCGGCCTTGCCAACAATAAGACCACGGCCGACGCCCTGCCCGCCTTTGTTTCCGATAAGGCCATTGCGCTCTTTGAGGAGACGGGTGTCCTGACCAAGGCCGAGGCCCAGTGCCGCTACGACTGCAAGCTCGAGAAGTACAACAAGCTCATGAACATCGAGGCTACCACGATGGTTCGCGAGGCGCGTCGTACCTATCGCCCGGTCATTACCGCCTATGCCACCAAGGTCGCTAAGGGCCTTGAGACTATTCGTGCCGCCGGCGCCGAGGCCGCCATGCAGTGTGAGCAGAACACGCTCAACAAGCTCTGCAACGGCATCACCACCATCAACGACTCCATCAAGGCGCTTGACGCCGTGCATCAGAAGGCTGAGGCCCTCGATGGCCAGGAGCAGGCCAACGTGTACGCGCACGAGGTCGTTCCCGCTATGGATGCGCTGCGTGCCGCCGTGGACGCCATGGAGGAGATCGTGGCAGCCGACTACTGGCCGGTCCCGACCTACGACGACATCCTGTTCTACGTGTAGGGCGTAACTGACATATCGTCACGGTATTGAGCCGGGGTCCGCATCATGCGGGCCCCGGTTTTTGTTTGCGAAGGGCGCTTTGAAGCCCGTTTTGCTACCGATTTGCCTAGGTATAAAGGGCTATGGGCAAAAAACGTCAAATATGAGTACTGTCACAAGTCCTGTAGCATTATCTTTTTGCAAAATATGCAGTGTTACACAACATATGTCCAAGTACTTAGCCGATAAACGTCTGCAATTCTTCCACCTTAGGACCCCTGGCGTCTAAATCGCCTTCAGATGGCATGAAATCGCTGTTACTAAATTGGTAACAGTACTCATATTTGCTATTTTTTGCCCACGGGCCCTTGGATGACAGTGTGATTTAATGCCCTCGGGGTTCGAATCCCGGCATATCGGTAGCAAAAAGCCCGCTACCGAATTGGTAACGGGCTTCACATCTCAAATGGTGCCCCCAGCGGGATGTCCGCGTGCGGCTGGCGCCGCCCGCTTTCGCTGCGTCGCTTCGCTCCTTGCGTGCTGCGCTGGAAAACGCTTGCGCGTTTCCTCAGCTCCGCACCCTGTCGGGTTCGAATCCCGGCATATCGGTAGCAAAAAGCCCGCTACCGAATTGGTAACGGGCTTCACATCTCAAATGGTGCCCCCAGCGGGATTCGAACCCGCGATATCCACCTTGAAAGGGTGGCGTCCTTGGCCGCTAGACGATGGGGACAGCGGGAAAGAGTATAGCAGACTTTTTTGCCGGCGCGTATATCGTTGGCAAACTGGAAAACCACCACAAAGGAGTAGGCTTCTATTCCGATTTTCAAATATCTCAATCTGTAACATCTGGGCGGGCAAATTGGCTCTATCTGTTACAGATCGAGACAAAAGGTAGGCGTCGGGACGAACATCTCATTCTGTAACAGTAAGACGACTTTTAACGGTCTAGATGTTACAGATTGAGACAAACCGCTGGGATGGGTCAAAACCACCACAAAGGTGCCTGTCCCCTTTGTGGTGGTTGGGGCGTTAGGGGAGGAGCTTCATGGCGGCGTCGTGGGCGGCGTGCTCGTAGGTGTCGTCGAGGGTTTTGAGCGGCAGCAGGGCCGTGGCCTGCGCATCGCCGCGGCGCTCGAGGGCGTGCGCGATCAGCCAGTCGGCGAGTTCGGGGTTCTTGGGCAGTGCCGGTCCGTGTAGGTACGTGCCGATGACGCCCTTGTAGATGAGACCCTCAAAGCCATCGTCGCCGTTGTTGCCGGTGCCCGTGACGACGGACGTTCCGAGCGGCGTGGCCTCGGCGTCCAAAAGCGTGCGGCCACCGTGGTTCTCGAATCCCACAAAGGGCTCAGGTGCCAGATCGGTTTTGACGGCTACGTTGCCGATCAGGCGATCGGAGCCACGTACGGTTTCGGCGGCAATGACGCCCAGGCCCTCAATGCGATCGTCGCCCATGTAGTACGAACGGCCGAGCAGCTGATAGCTGCCACAGATGGCAAGCAGTGTGCCGCCGTCCTCAACATAGGCCGCGACCTTGTCTTTTTGGGCGAGCAGCTCGTGTGCCACGGCTAGCTGGTCGCGGTCGGAGCCGCCACCCATCATGACGATATCGGCATCGGTGAGATCGAGTGACTCGCCCATACGGACCTCGTCCACGCGCACGGGAATGCCGCGCCAGGCGCAACGGCGCTCGAGCGCGATAACGTTGCCGCCGTCGCCGTAGAGGTTAAGGGCATCGGGATACAGGTAGACGATGCGCAGCGGGCGCGAAAGCTCGACCGGCGCAATATCCGTGGGGACAGCGCTGCCGTCGGCACGGGCTACGGCGCGCCCGGCAACAGCGTCGGCGGTGGCGCCTTTCAGCCCATCGAGTTCTTTGACCAGCGGCGGGAAGGCCGTGTAGTTGGCGACGGCATAGAAAGTGTCGCCTGCGGCTTCATCCGCAACGGCGCCAATTGCCTGCGCGACGTCCGAGATAATCGCGGCATCGATGCCGGCGTACTTGAGGCGTACCTGCATGTCGTGCGCACGCGTGCCTCCGGCAAAGGCGACAAGACCCGGTGTGTCGGCGATGCGCTCGAAGTCGACGTCGTAGATCCACGAGACATCGTGGCCGTCGGCGTCGTTGTCGTTCAGGAAGAAGGCGCAGAGCCTGCCGCCTGCCGTTTTAATGGACTGGATCTGGCGATCGAAGCCCACGGGATTTTTGGCCAGGTTTGCCTCGACGGTACGGCCGGCGATCTCCCAGCGGCCCATACGTCCGCCGGCGGGGACGTAGGCATCGAGCGTAGGCTGTAGAAACGCCGTGTCCACGCCCAACTCGCGTGCGGCAAAGAAGGCGGCGGCAACGTTATAGACCATGTACAGACCGTTGTAGCGTGTGGCGATGTGTACGGCAGCCGCGTCGGGCGCAGATCCAAAGACCAGGTCGAAGCCGTAGCCGTCGCAGCCGAGCTTCACGCCCGTCACACGGCGGACCAGTGCGGGGCGTGCCCAACCGCACGAGGGGCAATGGTATGCGCCAAGCTGGCCGTATTGCACGTAGTCATACTCCAGCGGCGCGTTGCACTGTGAGCAAAAGCGCGAGTCGCTAATACGGTCGGACTCGGTGTTGGTGGCGCCGTCGATGCCAAAGGCGATGCTTGCATTGGGAACGCGTGCGGCGATCGCGGCACACAGCGGGTCGTCTGCGTTGTAGATGAGCGTTGTTGCCGGCGAAAGCTCCAACGCATGGGCGATGACCTCCTGGGTGTGATCGATCTCGCCATAGCGATCTAGCTGGTCGCGGAACAGGTTGAGCAGCACGAAGTACGTCGGCTTGAGCTTGGGCAGAACGCGTACGGTGTAAAGCTCATCGCACTCAAAAACGCCCACGCGCTTGCCACCGGCTCGCTTGAGGCCGCTGCGCGCCTCGAGCAGTGCGCCCACCACGCCCGGCTCCATGTTGTTGCCGGCGCGGTTGCATACCACGGTGGCGCCGCTGGCGGCAACGGCGTCGGCGATGAGGTTGGAGGTGGTGGTCTTGCCGTTGGTGCCGGTGATCACCACGCTGCGGTCGACAAGGGCAGCGAGGTCGCTCAGCAACTCGGGGTCGATCTTCATGGCGATGCGGCCGGGAAGCACGCCACCCTGGCGCTTAAGGACGGAGCGCAGCCCCCAGCGAGCGATATCGCTCGAGGTGCAGGCAAGAGATGAGCGGAGGTTCATGAAACCGTTCCTAACGTAAACGACATGGTCGGGTCGAGTGCGTCACTAAAAACCGTAGCGGCGCGCAAATTCCTGGGCAAGCTGCGACACGTCTTCGCAGGCATTGGCCCAGGGGGCAAAGTCGGGAGTGTCCGAGATAATACCGTCCGCTTCCCAAACGGCCTGGTGCGAAAGATCCCAGGGATCGCGCGGCTCGGGCCGGCAGGGAAGGTACGGCGTCTGGTACATGGGGTTCAGCAAGAAGAACGCGCCGCCCTCGCAACGGTTGGCAAACTCACGCAGCGCGCGTGTCGCCGGGCGCATCTTGTTCGTTTTGAACAATAGGATTGTGCGGGCGAGCAGATACCAAGGAGAGTTCTCGAGCGCGTCAGCCCCGATCTCTTCCTCGAGTTGGTGGGCTAGGGCAAAAAAGCCGTCCTCGTCTTCCAGACGAGCGAGGGCGAGCAACACGGTGCCTGCGGCTCGGGTGGGATAGCCTTCTGCTTTAAGGACGCGGCGGGCGTAGTTGGCGGCAGCACGGTAGCGAGCGCTCGCCATACATAGCTGCGAGATGGCCTCGAGTGTATGAAGCCACCCGATAAGAGCCGGCTCGCTCACGGTAAGGTCTGCTGCGGTGACACCGTCGGCCAAAACATTGTTGGCCCAGTAGTGTGGGGCCTCCATATCGAACCCGGGCACACTTTGCTGCAGGTAATCGGCCGTGGTCGCCTCGAGCTTCATCAGGTCGCCCAGGCAGGCGTCAACGGGCGTGTCCGCCAAAATGATGGCGAGCAGCTGGGCATCGACGGCCAGCGCATCGACGCGGACAATCTTGAGCAGCTCATCTCGCATGTCGTCGAACAGACGATTGCGCGTCTGCTCGAACTCCTCGTCGCTGCCCATGTCCTCGATGCGATGAAGCTCGTCGAGCAGGCGGCGATGAACACCGGCGTAGGACAGCAGCGCCTGGGCATGCTCGGACTGCGCATACTTTTGGGGATTCGCGCTAATGTCGTTATGGACAAGCTCGCGTGCTGCATCGGTGAGCTCGGGGTGCGACGCCAGATAGG
>CABRFW010000130.1 GCA_902470265.1 uncultured Collinsella sp. | reverse complement strand
CATTCAGATCGTTATCCTCTACGAGCAAAACGCGCAAGCCCTGGAGCGCATCGCCATCGCCCACATCCGCGCGAACTGCCTGAGGAATCTCGGAGCGCTTGCATTTCTCGAACGGCAGGCGGATGGTAAACGTTGTCCCCTGCCCCAAGACGCTCGTAAAGCTCATGGTTCCGCCCATAAGCTCGACTAACTGTTTTGCGATAGGCGCGCCCAGGCCAGTTCCCGATGAAGCGCCTTCCACCTGTTGCTCCTCGCGGCAAAACGGCTCGTAGAGGTGCTGCTGGAACTCCTCGCTCATGCCAATACCGTTGTCGGCGATCGTGTATTCATAGACGGGGACGCCATCCGCTGGCTCCACCTCGCGGCACACCAGGCGGACATAGCCGCCCTGGCGGTTGTACTTGACGGCATTGCCGGCAATATTGAGCAACAAACGCTTGAGGTGCGTCACGCTCACCCGCGCATAGGGATGATTAAGCGTCTGCTGGTCGGAGATAATTGTCACCAGACGCTCCTCGGCCTGGCGCTCCAGAATATCGCGCACTTCACAGTTGAGGGCCACCAAATTTATGGGCACGAGGTTCAGGTCGACCTGCCCGCTCTCCAGGCGACTCATATCGAGCGCCTCGTTGGCAAGGTCGAGCAGCAGTCCCGATGCCGTCCAGATTTTTGAGCGGCACTCAGTCTGCTTTTGCAGATCGTCCGCATTGGCATCGCCAACCTCGACCATGCCGCGAATGCCGTTGATGGGCGTGCGCAGATCGTGGCTCATGCGACGCAGAAACTCCGTCTTTGCCGAGTTGGCAGACGAGGCCTCACGCGCCGCCTTTGCCAGCTTGTCGCCATAGTCGCGCTCCTGCTGCAGCAAGTCCGTCAAACGTCGACGATCAGCGCGGCGACGCACCGTCACAACAACGGCTATAACACCGCCGTAGAGCACCAGCACGCCGGCGGCAACAGCCGCGGCGACCTCAAAGTAGCGCTGCGCCGAGGCATAGGTGTACACATAGAATTTGTGCGCTTTTCCAAATGTGCCCAAATACCACTCGCCGTCGGCGTTAACCAATCTGACCTTACCAGCCAGGCATCGATCCTTAATACCGTCGACAATAAAGACATCCGTCGCAGGCAGATCGAACACGCCCAATACGGTGGGTTCAACGGCATTGGTCGCAACGACCTTGCCGTCGCTTTCGATCACGATATTGCCGCTATCGATGGTTTCATAGCCATCAAGCAAGCTCTGCAGTTTGAGTGTATTGCTTGCAACCGCTTTCGCGCTCTGATGCCTTACCGCGATAACGATGCCCTCGCCATCCTGCCGAGTCACGCAGCCAATGTCTGCGACCGAATCATCCGCAAGCGTGATGCGGGCGGTATAGGACTTAAGCGGATGAGTTGCCACCTCCAGCACGGGTGATTCTTTGAGATACGTAGCGAGCGACCCGTAGTCCACATCGCCCGTCGAGGACTCGGACACCAAATTGCCCGATGCGTCCGTCACGATCAGCGCGCTCACGTTGAACTGGTCGGCGTATTGCTCCAGCATGGCGTTATCCACTGAACCGTCGCGCTCCATATCGCGGGCAGCCTCTCCGGCGATCTCCATAACGCGAATCAGGTTTTTGGTCGTATAGGCGCTGTTGAATGCATCGTAGGAAAGGCTCTGCGTCGCCACGTAATCGACAACGTCGGCAAAGCGCTGCTCGGCTTGGGCCGTCGTGTAACCGTAGCTCATCATGCCGACAACAACCGAGAGCACTATCCCCAGCAGAGCGACAAGGAGCCATGCCCCTGCCGAACGATTGCCCCGCTCCTGAGCAGCGTGGTCGGGCGCATCGATCATGACAGGCCCTCCATATTCAAAAATGGCGAAGGGTCATCGAAGTACTTTGACACCAGGCGTTCCATGGTGCCATCGGCAAGCATTTCTTGGTAGGCATGAGTGAGCTTGACGTCGATGCCGCGCGTATCGTTGATATCGAAAGCGGTGCCCAAACCAACCTCTAGCAGCGGCTCATCCAAAATGCGATATGTCACACCATAGTCTTTTTCGTAGGTGAGGAACGAGGACTCATGCGCGGCGATAGCGTCGACCAGGCCCTCGACGAGCGCCGGGTTCAGGTATGAACCGTCCGAAAAGCTGTAGAGTTCCTTGATCTGCGGAACGTTTTCATTTATGCGATTGAGCAAAATGTCCTCGGGCTTGGTGGTGGACTGAACCGCCACGATCTTATCCTCAAGATCGGCAAGCGTGTAGATATCGCTCTGGGGATCGACCGCGACCACCTGGCGGCTCGCAAGGTACGGGCCGGCCCAACGATATTCGTTTTCGCGACCCGTCATACTAAAGCTGCCCATGACACAATCGAGTTCGCCGCTCGCCAGCAGCTCCTTCTTCTTTTCCCAGTCGATCAGCTGGTATTTTGGCTTGTAACCAATGCGAGCCAAAGCCTCGGTCAATATCTCGACATCCAGGCCAACGATATCGCCGTACTCGTCGGTATACACAAACGGTGGATAGAGGTCGCTTCCGACGTTGAGCGTCTTAAGGTCGTCGTCTTTGACTTGCGAGGCGTCCAGACCTTCTAATGCAGACGTCGAGGCTCCGTCATTCGACCCGGAGCAGCCAGCTATCGCTACGACAAAGACGCTCGCCACTGCAAGCGCAACAAACAACGAAATGGCAACCGAGCGACGGGATCTTTTCATCGAGCTCCATACGATCCTGTTTACAGACTTAAATGGTTAAAGATAATAGCAAACAAAACCACACGAGTGCCCAATTGTTACAGGCGCTTTACCGTGTGGGACCTTCCAGCCGACTTGGCAGAAGGCCCCACATGCAGTGCTCACTTACCGTGCATTAAAAACGTAGCGGTCCAGGCGGTCGCACGCCTCCCTTACGCGCGAAAGCGGCAGCGCCAGATTCACGCGAATGTGGCAGGGTCCGTGGAACGGGCGGCCGTCCTGATACCCCACGCCCACGCGTGCCCCCTCATCGAGCAACCACTGAATATCGCGGCCATGCTCTCGGCACCACTCGGTGCAGTCCAGAAACACCATGTACGTGCCCTGCGGACGCGAATAGGACACGCCCTCAAAATGCTCGTCCACGTAATCGCAGAAGTACTCGATATTGCCGGCAAGCACCTGGTTGAGCTCGTCCACCCACTCGTAGCCTTGCGGCTGGTAGGCACCGATAAGCGCGTGCATGGAGAGGACGTTCATCTCGTTGTAGTGGGTCTTGTTGGACACGGCGCACACGCGGTCGCGCAGCGTCTCGTTATAGATGATGCGGTAGCTGCCGACCAAGCCCGCCAGGTTGAACGTCTTGCTCGGCGCATAGAGGGCAACCGTGCGCATGCGGGCATCCTCGCTCACCGACTGCGTCGGAATATGCTTGTGACCCGGCAGAATGATATCGGACCAAATCTCGTCCGAGATCACCACGCAATCGTGCTGGCGATAAATGTCCATGGCACGTTCGATCTCGTCGCGCTCCCATACGCGGCCGCAGGGATTATGCGGCGAGCAGAACACCGCGGCATGGATGTGGTTTTGGGCGAGCTTGCGCTCCATGTCCTCAAAGTCCATACGCCACACGCCCTGGTCGTCGAGCTTAAGCGGGCTGTGGACAATGCGATAGCCCGCGGCCTCGATGGACTTGGTAAAGCCGATGTAGGTAGGGCTGTGGACCAGCACCGCATCGCCTGGCTGGACATACGCGCGCAGCGTCGACACGACACCGCCCAGCACGCCGTTTTCGTAGCCGATATGCTCCGGCGCCAAGCCCTCAACGCCGTTGCGACGGCTCTGCCATTCGATGATGTGGTCGAAGTACTCGGGACGCGGATTGAAGTAGCCAAACATGGGGTGCTGAGCGCGCTTGATGATGTACTCCTGAACCGTGGGCACCGTAGCAAAATTCATGTCGGCCACCCACATGGGAATGCGGTCGAAGCCCTCGTCGGGTGCGTTCGGAGCCATGCCGGGGATCTCGCCCCAAGAGTCAACGGCGATGGAGTCCATGCCGTGGCGGTCGATAAGCGAGCTAAAGTCGTATTTCATGCTGAACTCCCGTGCAAAGTGATTGTTTTGGTAGGCGTTATTGTCCACCAGCACGGGCGGTTTTGGCGCGGAGTTTGGCGCTTAATTTGACGGGTGCGGACGAATGGCTGGTTAGTCTTGCGCGTCGTTGACGGCGACTACGGTTAGCTGGGTTTTATCGACCGTAAAAGATATGTCGAGCCCAGCATAAGCTAAGTGGTAAACGCGGTTTGGCTCGTGCTTGCTGCCCGCGCGGCGCGGATCTTGGCGTAGAACCTCGACCAGACCGGGGAGCTTTGCGCTTGGGATTTTGTCTTGTAGTGTTTGCGAGAACTCGACGTCGAGCTCTTGCCACGGAGCACCCTCAATCCAGCCGCCGGTCGCATCCGGGTGGCAGTCGGCAAACGGGATGTAGGGCTTAATGTCGTAGATGGGCGTGCCGTCGCGCAGATCGGCCCCCAGCACATGGATGATGGGGCCGTCGTCAGTAAGCTCCACGCGGTCGAGCTTAACGCAGGTGAGCCCGATGGGGTTAGGGCGAAACGGACTGCGCGTGGCAAAGACACCCACGCGCTCGGCTCCGCCCAGACGCGGCGGGCGCACGGTCTTCGACCACTTGACGTTGGTACCAGACCTGTCCTGCGACTTGGCATCGGCAGCTATGTCGTTTGCCGTGCCGCCGGGCGTTCCGTTTTCGAAGCGCCACAACAGCCATAGGTGAGAGAAGGAGTCCAGGCCCTCAACCGCTGCATTGGAGGCAAATTCCGGATCAAAGACGATGCGTCCCTGCAGATGAGGTGCCAAAAAGCTGTTGCGCGGAATGCCGAACTTCTGCGGCAGGTCGGTATGTATGTGTGCGATAGGTTCCATGCCGGTCATTGTACGGCATGGAGGCGCGGGGCGTTGCGCGCAATTCTTCGCCGCGGTCCGCAGTCGTGCAACCAACGGTTGCTTGGAAGGGTGCCTGCCGCCGCGTATGCTTAAGCTATCAACC
>CABRFW010000129.1 GCA_902470265.1 uncultured Collinsella sp. | reverse complement strand
AAAACTTCTCGGGCTACACCGCCGAGATCATCCAGCACGAAATCGACCACTGCAACGGGATCGTGATCTAGTTCCGCCGATTCAAGAAAGCTCCCTACAGCAAAACAACTGCAGGGAGCTTTTCATAGTGCGGAGCTTCTATCCCACTAGTTCTGGCGGTAGTGATCAAAGAAGTCGGCGAGGTCTTCGAGCGACTCTTTGAGTACTTCCATGCGCGGCAGGTACACGATACGGAAGTGGTCGGGCTCGGCCCAGTTAAAGCCGCCGCCGCGCGTGATCAGGATCTTCTTCTCGTGCAGCAGGTCGAGGGCGAACTGCTCGTCATCGGTGATGTTGAACTTTTTAACATCCATCTTGGGGAAGATATAGAACGCCGCGCGCGGCTTGACCACCGAGATGCCGTCGATCTTGTTGAGCGCCTCATACACAAAGTTGCGCTGCTCGTAGACACGACCGCCCGGGCGGATATAGTCGTTAACCGACTGATGGCCGCCAAGCGCCGTCTGGACGATCGACTGAGCCGGCACGTTGGAGCACAGGCGCATGTTGGAGAGCATGTTGATGCCCATGATGAAGTCGCTCATGCAGCGCTGGTTGCCCGAAAGCACCATCCAGCCAATACGATAGCCCGCAATCATGTGCGACTTGGAAAGGCCGCTAAAGGTGACGCAGGGCAGGTCGGGAGCGAGCGAGGCAATCGAGACGTGCTCGTAGCCGTCCATGCACAGGCGGTCGTAGATCTCATCGGCAAAGATCATCAGCTGATGCCTGCGTGCAACCTCGACGATGCCCTCGAGCACCTCGCGCGGATAGACGGAGCCCGTGGGGTTGTTGGGGTTGATGATGACGAGGGCCTTGGTCGCGCTCGTGATCTTGGACTCCATATCCTCCAGGTCGGGATACCAATCGGCCTGCTCGTCGCACAGATAGTGCACAGGATGGCCGCCGGCAAGGGTTGCGCACGCCGTCCAGAGCGGATAGTCGGGGCTGGGGATCAGAATCTCGTCGCCGTTGTCGAGCAGCGCGTTCATCGAAAGCTGAATGAGCTCGGACACGCCGTTGCCCGTGTAGATGTGCTCCATCTGAACATTGGGCAGGCCCTTGATCTGCGAGTACTGCATAATCGCCTTGCGCGCAGAGAACAAGCCGCGCGAGTTGGAATAGCCTTCGCAATCGGGCAGCTGCTGGCGCATATCCTTGATGACCTCGTCGGGCGTGCGGAAACCGAAGGGCGCCGGGTTGCCGATATTGAGCTTGAGGATGCGCTCGCCCTCGTCCTCCATACGGGCGGCCTCGTCGACGACGGGACCGCGCACGTCATACAGGACGTTGTCGAGTTTGGTGGATTTAGAAAAAGTACGCATGGTGGTGCTCCTTGCAATTTGAGCTGAGGGATGGGGTTCGGGCTTGGAATCGTTGCGGGGTGATGATGCCTCGCCTTGATCGGCGTCGCCGGCAAGCAGCCAGGTAACATCGACCTCCAAAATACGGGCGAGCAGCTCAGCCACATCGCGCCGCGGAATCGTCTTGCCGCTCACATATTGGCTCATCTGACTCTTGCCGAGTTTTTTGCCGAGCATCTCCGATGCGCGGATTACGTCCGACTGGCGAACGTCGCGATCGGACATAGTCTGTCGCAGGCGATCGCTAAACGTCTCTTGGGCCACTAGAACCTCCTTGCTGGCAAAGTTCAATTTACTGAACACGAATTGAACCTGAGTTCAATTTAGGCAGCAGTATAGCGCGACGCATTATCCGAAAGTTCAATTTCATAAGAAAATGTACCGAGCCCCGAGAATTGTCCCAAAGTGGACAACAGGTACGCGCTTTTAGAGATATTCAAGGAAACGAGCCGCCGCAAGAGAAACGTCAGCCGTGCGATATATGGCATTAATCTGGCGATGAGGATGTCCCTCGAGCGGGCGCACGGCAATATCGAACTGGCAGCGGCGCAAGATGAGCGCCGGAAGAATGCTCACGCCCAGACCGTCCTCGACCATGGCCATAATCGCATAGTCATCCCAGGTCGACAGTTTTGAGCGCACCGTCAGGCCCGCGCGGCGAAACAGCGGCGTAATCTCGTCGTCGCCACCGCGTTCCAGCAGAATAAACTGCTCGTTGGCCAAATCGGCAAGGGAAACGACCTCCGCGGTGGCAAGCGAGGAGTCCGCTGGCACCACGGCCATCAGCTCGTCTTGCACCAACGGCCGCGACGCCATGCCGGCGCCGCGTGGCTCACGCGGAATAAAGCCCAGGTCGCAGCGGCCTTCCGCCACCCATTGCTCTATCTCGGAGTAATCACCCATCAACAGCTCGTAATCGACGTCCGGATGATCGGCGCGAAACCGCGCGATCACCGGCGGCAGCACATGGGTCGCCACACTCGAAAACGTACCGATACAGATCTTGCCACGCATGAGCCCCCGCATCTCGTCCACGCGTCGCTGCAGGCGGCCAAACTCTTCGCATAACGCCTCGACCGCCGGCATGACCTGCCGCCCGTCGGCAGAAAGCACCACGCCCTCGCGGCTTCTATCGAGCACTTTAAAGCCCCAGTCGGCCTCAAGGTCGCCCACCATGCGGCTCACGCCCGACTGCGAATAGTTCAGCCGCTCTGCAGCACGCGTAAAGCTGCCGGCACGTACCGTCTCGAGCAGCACTTGCATCTTTTGGATATTGGTCTCCACAGCACGTCCCCACCATTGCATGAGTATTTGTCATGTCATCCATGCATTATATTCGCTTTTCTTCTAAAGCCAGTTCACCCATAGTGAACATGCTCGGATATAGAGGAGATGTCAGTGCATGAACAACGGACTGTTTACGTACCTAGCAGCATTGCTATTGTTTGGCTCCAACGGCATCATCGCCGCTGCCATCGCGCTGCCGAGCTCCGATATCGTGCTCTTGCGCACGTTTTTGGGCGCGCTCTCACTCGTTGTCATACTCGTCACTACGCAACGCCATAAGTTGCAGGCGCCATCTCGCCCCCGCGAAGCCGCAGCCCTCCTCCTCTCGGGAGCCGCGCTGGGCGCCAGCTGGATTTTTCTGTTCCGCGCCTACCAGACGATCGGCGTCGGCATATCCTCGCTGCTGTACTACTGCGGCCCTATCATTGTCATGGCGCTCTCCCCGCTCATCTTTGGCGAAAAGCTGACCGGTGGCAAAATCGCCGGGTTTATCGCCGTCGCCTGCGGCGCTTTTCTCATTGCAGCGCAAGGTTTAGGCGGCAACATGCCCATTGCGGGCATCGTCTGCGGCATCGCCTCGGCCTTCTGCTATGCATTGATGGTCATCGCTAGCAAGGGTGCGCCGCACATCGAGGGTCTCGAGAACTCCGCGCTCCAGGTGAGCGCCGCCTTTGTAACCGCGTTGATCCTTACGCTCTTCACGCAGGGTGCCCCCTCGTTCCTCTCCCCCAGCATTGCCGCCGGCATCGATTGGCGCGCCGTTGCCATGCTCGGCATTGTCAACACCGGCATTGGCTGCCTGCTCTACTTTAGTGCTGTCGCCAAGCTGCCCGTCCAGACCGTCGCGGTCGTCGGCTACCTCGAGCCGCTTTCGGCCGTCGTGTTCTCGGCCGTCCTTTTAGGCGAAGCCATAACACCGGTCCGTCTGATGGGTGCCGCACTTATCATCGGCGGCGCGCTATTTTGCGAACTCGTCGGCAAACGCGCAAGCGCCAAGGCTGGCATCGCCCAAGCGGCACGCGCTTAAAAGCCCCTGCTTTGAAATGCTACCTGCGCACATAAATAATCCCCAGCTGGGGATTATTGTCTAAAATAACCTGATGTGCCAAACTGCTCTTGTATGTATAAAGACGGCATAAAGATTGTCTGTCCTAGACAGATAACCGGATGTCCAAGGGAGTCCACGTGGCACACAACAAGCTGGAGGCAAGCCTCCAAGACCAGCGTAGTCAAGGCGGACATGGCGCCATCCCCCTCTCCGCTGGCATGCTGCTCGTAACGCTCGGCGTCGTATACGGCGACATCGGCACGAGCCCCATGTATACCATGAAATCAATTGTCGCCAACAACGGCGGCATCGGTACCGTCAGCGAGGACATGATCTTGGGCGCGCTTTCGCTCGTCATCTGGACCATGACGCTCGTGACCACGGTCAAGTACGTGGTAATCGCCATGAAGGCCGATAACCACAACGAAGGCGGCATCTTCGCCCTGTTCAGCCTCGTGCGCAAGGTGGCACCATGGCTGATTCTGCCCGCCATGATCGGCGGTGCGGCACTGCTTGCCGACGGCATCCTCACCCCCGCCGTCACGGTCACCACAGCCATCGAGGGTCTGCGCACCATCGAATGGGGCCATGCGCTGCTGGGCGACGGCCAGACCAACGTCATCATCATCACCATCATCATTATCTGTGGCCTATTTGCCATGCAGCGCGCCGGTACCTCGTCGATCGGCAAGCTGTTCGGCCCGCTCATGACGCTGTGGTTCCTGTTCTTAGCTGGCGCCGGTCTGTTCAACATGCTCGGCAACCTGTCCATCTTGCGCGCGCTCAACCCCATCCGCGGCATTATGTTCCTGTTCTCGCCCATCAACCACTCGGGCATCATGGTGCTCGGCTTTGTCTTCCTGTCGACGACCGGCGCCGAGGCGCTCTATTCGGACATGGGTCACGTGGGCAAAGCTAACATTTACGCATCCTGGCCGTTTGTTAAGGCGGCCCTTATCTTTAACTATCTGGGTCAGGGCGCTTGGCTGCTCGCCAACAACTCCAATCCCCAGATGCTCGCGATGGACATCGTCAACCCGTTCTACATGATGCTTCCCGAGCCCCTGCGCCCCTTTGCCATCGTGCTTTCAGCCGTGGCGGCCATCATCGCCTCGCAGGCGCTCATCACCGGCTCGTTCTCGCTGGTATCCGAGGCCACGCGTCTCAACCTTATGCCGCATCTGCGCATCCACTACCCCAGCGACACCAAGGGCCAGCTCTATATTCCGCTCGTCAACAACATCATGTGGGTCGGCTGCATCTTCATCGTGCTGCTATTCCAGAACTCTGAGCGCATGGAGAGCGCCTATGGTCTCGCCATTACCG
>CABRFW010000128.1 GCA_902470265.1 uncultured Collinsella sp. | reverse complement strand
TTCATGTACGCCATGGATCCGGCCTCGACCGAGTTCTACAACGCCGAGACCGGCATGTACGAGCTCAAGGGCGAGGGTGTTGAGTACACGAGCGCCCAGATGGTCGATTACTGGGAGAAGCTCGTCGACACCTATCCCATCATCTCCATCGAGGACGGCATGGCCGAGGAGGACTGGGACGGCTGGGTCGAGCTTACCCGTCGCATTGGCAACAAGGTGCAGCTGGTGGGCGACGACCTGTTCGTCACCAACACCGAGCGCCTCAAGAAGGGCATCGAGCTGGGTGCCGCCAACGCGATCCTGGTCAAGGTCAACCAGATCGGCACGCTCACCGAGTCGCTGGAGGCCATCGAGACCGCCAAGGAGGCCGGTTACGCTTGCATCGTGAGCCACCGCTCCGGCGAGACCGAGGACTCCACGATCGCCGACCTGGTCGTGGGCGTCAACGCCGGTCAGATCAAGTCGGGCGCCCCTTGCCGCAGCGACCGTATTGCCAAGTACAACCAGCTCATCCGCATCGAGGACGAGCTCGAGGGCAGCGCGCGCTACGCCGGCAAGGCCGCGTTCTACAACATTCGCTAAACGGGCGAATTTGGCGAGGGGGAGGCTGACTCGGTTCCTCCCCGCCTTGGCTGGATGCCGCAAAGAACTATGGGCGCTGGGCCATACGGCTCAGCGCCTTTTTTATGTCGAGCAAAGGCTGACGAAGGCGGTGCGGGCGCTCGTGCTATAACTAAAGGACTTAGCGCAAACAAACCTCAACCGCACAAGGCGCACATGGATCAGATTTACGACAACAGGTACTATTCCGCCGGTTCGCGTGAGCCGTCGTCTCGTCGTGCGCGTACCGCACAGCTTGGCGGGTCTGGTTATGCTGGCGCTGATCGCTCCAGGTATAGCTCGCCGGCGACTTCGCATCCCAATGCTCAGCCAAATTGTTCCTCGGATAATCCGGTGCGCCCATCGCGTTCCAAGCATGCGTCGCGCCCTTCGACCCAGGCGTCCGACAAGCCGCGCCGTCCCTCAAGTCGTCTTTCCGGCTCGGACTTTATGCACTACGCCAACGACAACGCAGCGGTCAAGGCGATTTACGACTTTACCCACGGTCCTCAGCGAGGGCTATTCATCGGCATTGTCGTTGCTCTGGTGCTCGTGAGCCTGTATTTCCCCGTGCGCGATCTGTACGTGGCAAAGCACTCGAGCGATATCTTGGCCAAGCAGGTCGAGATTCGTCAGCAATACAATGATGAGCTGCAAAAAAGCGTCGACAAGCTGCTCTCGGAGGAGGGTATCAAGGACGCGGCATCCGAGGACTTGGGCCTGGTGATGCCCGGCGAGAAGAGGATTGAAGTGCAGGGCCTGGACGACGATTCGGATTCGTCTTCGAGCAAGAAGTCGTCGAACGCCAAGAAGGCCAGCGAAGTTGCCAAGGAAATCGAAGAAGTCGGTAAGGACGCCCCGTGGTATATCCAGGCGCTCGACATGCTGTTTGGGTTTAACGGTGTCGAGGGCCAGACGGTCGTGTCCAACGGCGAGTAGCGCCCGGAGGGGAACCCGCAATGGCAGATTGCAAACGATATAAGGTGGCGGCGATCGATCTGGGAACGGTGTCGTCGCGACTGGTGTTGGCCCAGGTCGAGGGCGGGGCGATCGTGGGATCGTCCAAGCATACCGAGATTACCGACCTGGGCGAGGGTGTGGACGCGACGGGTCGCTTTTGCGAGGCGGCTGTCGAGCGTGTGCTCGCTGCGTGTCGCATGTTTGTGGATGAGGCCCGTGCCTTTGGGGCCGCGTGCATCTGCACCACGTGCACGAGCGCCGCGCGCGATGCGTCCAATGCCGCGCTGCTGCTGGACGGCCTGCGCGATCTGGGGCTTGAGCCACAGGTGATTCCGGGCGAGGTCGAGGCACGCCTGACGTTTTTTGGCGTGGCGCACGACTTTGCCGGCGAGCGCATCATTGTTGCCGATTCGGGCGGCGGATCCACGGAGCTCGCGACTGGCGTCTATGCGCCGGAGCGCGGGGTCTTTGCGCTGGAAGGGACGCGCTCGCTGGACATTGGCTGCCGCCGTGTGACGGAGCGGTTTTTCTCGGCGCTGCCACCCTCGCGCGGCGAGCTTACTGCCGCTGCCACGTGGGCAGGCGAGCAGTTTACGGGCTACTTTAAGAGCTTGCCTGTCGATTTTGAGCGTGCCGAGCGCCTGGTCGCAGTGGGCGGCACGGTGACTACGCTGGTGGCTCTGGTCCACGAGCTGGAACCGTACGATTCGAGATTTGTGCACCTACGCGAGCTGTCGCTGGAGCGGGTCTCGGCCGCTATCGAGCGCATGTCTGTGTTGGACGTGGACGGCATCGCCGCGCTACCGGGTGTACAGCCCAAACGCGCGGGCGTGATCTTGGCTGGCGCCGTGGTGATCCGCGAACTCATGCGTGCCGGCGGCTACAAGACGCTCACCGTAAGCGAGAACAGCCTGCTCGCCGGTATGGCCGCCACCATCAACGAGACCCTCGACGGCGCGACCCCCACCATCGGCTGGACCCCCAGCCTCAGCGCCCTCTAAATAATAAGTTGCGGTGAAATACGGACTAAAATCGCCCTTTCGGGCACCAAACAGTCCCTATTCCACCGCAACTCAACAGCCGGCACCTGGGGACAGTCCTTGCGGGGCGTCCCCACAGCGCCTATGCCAGCTTGTCGATCTGCCCAATCTCCCAAAGCGGAATATTGATGAGCATGCCCTCGTCTCTATATGCCGCCAGGGAGCTCCTCACGCAACGCTCGAGTTTGAATTTTTCGCAGGCTACTTTCAGACTCTTCGCTTTAAGGTTCTCTGCCGCCTTGACCTCAAGCGGAAGCACGGTTCCCGCATGGTCGATGGCAAAGTCGGTTTCGGCATTGCCGGAGGTAGAGGACCAATACGCGGGAGTTTTGTCCTGGAGCAAAAGCTCCTGCGCGACGTATTGTTCGGTCAGCGAACCTTTGAACTCGGTAAAAACAGCGGATCCGTTGAGAACGATGGCCGGAGAGAGACCGGAGAGCGCTCCGAGGATGCCGGTGTCGATGCAGAACAGTTTGAAGCCCGAGAGGTCTTCGTAGCTCGAGAGCGGCGCCTTTAGAGCGGAAGCACGTGGCACCTTATGAACGATTCCGTAGTCCGTGAGCCACTGGAGGCTTTCCTCGAAATCGCGTGCGCGCGCTCCGGGACGAAGGGCGCCATAGACAAACTTCTTGTTCTCCTTTGCAAGCTGGCCGGGAAGGGATTTCCAAACCAACCTCATGCGCTCGACGATGCGGGCGGGTGCATGTTTGCCAAAATCGGATTCGTAAGCCTCGATGATTTGCTGTTGAAGCCTTCGGGCTTCGATGAAGTCGCGTGTCTCGGCGAAAGTGGAGACAACTTCGGGCATACCGCCGACAACAAGGTATTCCTTGAGCAAGTGCTCGAGCTTTTCGGTAACGTTTGCTAGAAGGTTCATGTCTGCGGCAAGGATGGCGTCGGCGAGCGGGTTGCCGTCGACGGCACGAACGAACTCAGCAAACCCCATGGGACGCATGGTGAGCTGGTCGATTTTGCCGACGGGAAATGACTCGTTTTCGCGTCGGAGCGCGAGGCCCATATAGGAACCGGCTGCTACGATGTGGTATTCGGGCGCAAGCTCGTTGAAGTACTTGAGCGAGGTGATCCCGCGTGGCGCTTCTTGGATCTCGTCGAAGATGATGAGCGTGTCTTCCGGCGTTACGGTTTGGCCACGTAGGAGTTCTATCTGGGAGATGATGCGCTTGGGGTCGAGGTTCCCATCGAACAGCGAGCGTGTGCTCGGCTCGAGCATAAAGTCAAAACGAATGACGTTTCGATACTGCTGGCTTGCGAATTCGTTAAGAAGCCAAGTCTTTCCTGTCTGGCGGGCTCCCTTAAGCAAGAGAGGTTTGCGATTCGCCCTTGATTTCCAAGCGATAAGTTCACTCATAAGCTGTCGCTGCATATTGCCTCCCAGCCCTCTCGGTTAGTATAAGGCCATTTGGGTGTTTCCATCGGAAAATGTGCGAGACAACCACGTTTTTCCATCGGAAAATGTGCGAGACAACCACGTTTTTCCATCGGAAAATGTGGTAGGAAACTCATTGGGTGGGCGGAAAAAGTAGTCAAAAAAGCCCCGTCCCAAATGAGCTGCTCTGCAGTTGACGGCGTCCAAAAGAAACGAGCCCGCATCCCTTGGGGACACGGGCTCGAAAGCTCCATATGGTAGGGGCGGTGGGACTCGAACCCACAATCCTTGCGGCGAGAGATTTTAAGTCTCCTGCGTATGCCAATTCCGCCACGCCCCCGTGAGACTAGAAGTCTAGCACAAGCCGTCCGTTACGCGTTGACAGCCATCGAGTGCCGGCCCGACTTCTCCAGGAACTCCTGGAACTTGGCTTCGTCGCCCTTGTTCTTGTACTGCAGAGCCAGCAGGTATTCCAGGCGGCAGCTCTTGACCTTGTCGTCACCGGCCTCCTTGAGCATGCGCTCCAGCTCGGGAATGTCGTTGTGGCGCTTGAGGATCATCGTGTCGTACATCAGCTGGCATTCGTGTGCGACTGCCTCGGCCTGGCCGCCCTCAAAACCCTTGATTTCGTGCAGCAGCTCCTTGGACTTTTTGCGGTCCTCCTGGCCAACGTAGTAGTTAAAGGCCTTGATCACCAGGTCGACGCGCTGCATTTTGGGCAGATTGAGCCCCAGCAGCAGGTCGAACATCTCGCTGGCGTGCTCGTGGTCCTCGCGCAGCAGATAGGAGTTCAGACGCAGGTAGTCGCGGTTGTAGCGCGGGTACAGCATGCTGGTGAGTTTGCCGTCGAGCAAACGATCGAACTCATCCCACTGCTTGGCGGCCATCAATTGCTGCAGGCGTTTAAACGTGGTGCGTTTTTTGACGCTAAAGAACACCGACACGGCGATGCAGATGATAACGACGGCGGTCCAGAGGGTGCGGGAATCGGGCATATTAGGGTCCTTAGTCGCTCATAAAGCGAGCGGTATGACAACACGTACTAGATGTATTATACGCAGCGCGCAAGCAAACTGGCATAAAAGCTCATCGAGGCTGAGCGCCATCGCTCGCTGCGGTACACTTACCTAA
>CABRFW010000127.1 GCA_902470265.1 uncultured Collinsella sp. | reverse complement strand
TGAGGCTTGCTCAGCTGCTTGGCGAGTCGGCGGGCATCAGCCTGGTCGAAGAGCTCAAGGACGATATGCTTGCGTTTGTTAAAGACTGTGAGGCAAGTGACATCAATCTGAAGCAGATCGGGGTTGCGGGCGTAACGACGATGCAGCTACTCGAGACGATTAAAGCAACATATGGCTTGATTGGTTGAGTGGGGTTACGTGGCCCGGACGGTGCAGTCTGGCTGCGTTGTTCGGCACATGAGCTCGCTAATCGGCTATTATTTGTTTAGACAACCTTGGCTGTAGAGGAGTGACCGGCGATGGTGCAGGGCGCCAAACATATGAAGAGCAATAACGCCGCGGACAACGGTGGCTCAAGCCCTCAGCCCAAACCTCAGCCCAAGCCCAAGCGCCGTCGCAAGCGACTGCCGCGCTGGGCCGACCGGCTCATCACCATCGTCATCATCCTTATTGGCGTGGGCCTTATGACCTGGCCGTGGATTTTGGACCGGCTCGAGGCCTCGGGCGTGTTCAACCAGATCAGCACCGTGTCCAGCACGGTGGATGCGCTCTCTGAAGAGGAGCGCGAGCGCATTCTGCTTCAGGCGCGCTCCTTTAACGAGCAGCTTGCCGGCGAGGCCACCGAGCTTCCCGCCGACCAGATCGAGCCCTACGATCAGCAGCTTATCTTTGACCGCGACCCCATGATGAGCTGGGTCGAGATCCCCTCCATCGACGTGAGTATGCCCATCTACCACGGCACGAGCGAGGAAGTCCTTATGGCGGGCGTCGGCCACCTGGAGGGCACGAGCCTGCCGGTGGGCGGCACCTCGACGCATTGCGTGCTCACCGCGCACTCGGGCATGCGCAACCTGAGCATGTTCGACGACATCCACTCGCTGGAGCCCGGCGACCTGGTGCTGCTGCACACCATGAACAAGACGCTCGCCTACAAGATGGTGGACTCCGAGGTGGTGCTGCCCGAGGAGATGGAGTCGCTGACCATCGAGCCCGGCGCCGACAAGGTGACGCTCGTCACCTGCACGCCCTACGGCGTGAACGACCACCGCCTGCTGGTGCATTGCGTGCGCACCAAGTACAACAAGAAGGACGTCGACAAGCAAAAGTCGCTGGCCGGCCGCCACTGGGGCAAGCGCGAGTTTGCCGTGCTCATTGTGGTCGTAGCCATTGTGCTGTTGCTGCTGGACATCGTGATCCACGCGGTCCGCAAGCGCCGCAAGGCCAAGGCCTCGGCATAAGACATTCTCCAGAACCACCACAAAGGGGACAGGCACCTTTGTGGTGGTCGGGGCTTCCAAACCATCACAACATTCGATGAAAATCGCGATTTTGACGAAAAGCGTCGAATGTTGTGATGGTTTTCGTTGTGGGCGGGACGGTTTTCGTTGTGATCGGCGCGGTTTTCGCTATGGACGGTGCGGTTTCGCTGCAGAACCGCCAGCCCGTCGCCCGCCAATCCACCGCCCTCGTTACGTTTTCGCTGCATTTGGGTAAAGCACCTGCTCCAAGTGGCGTTGGCTTGTATACTAGAGCGGTTTATCTGTTATGCGGAAGGGAGCGCCTATGGCACTCAGCGAGAAAGACGTGCGCGGCATCGCCGAGTACGCAAAGATCGCACTGACCGATGACGAGCTCACCCAGATGACGTCCTACATGAACGACGCCGTCCAGATGCTCGAGCCCGTCCTGCAATATGACTTGCCCGACGTGGAGCCCACGTTCCATCCCATCGGAAGCCTGTCCAACGTGATGGGCGATGACCTGCGCGAGCCCGAGCGCGACCTGCCGCTCGACGTTGCGCTCGAAAACGCCGGCAGCGCGCGCGAGCGTTACTTCCGCGTGCCGTCCATTTTGGGAGAGGGGGAGAGCGAGTAATGGCGCAGAGCTTCGATTCCCTTACCGCCGCCCAGATCGCCGCGGGCGTTGCCGCCGGCGACTTTACCGCTACCGAGGTGGCCCAGGCCTCCCTTGCCGCCATCGAGGCGCGCGAGGGCGGGGTCCAGGCATTCCTGCAGGTGGCGCCCGAGCTCGCACTCGATGCCGCCGCAAAGATCGATGCGCGCCGCGCTGCCGGCGAGCCCCTGCCTCCGCTCGCAGGTGTGCCGCTGGCCATCAAGGACAACATGAACCTCGTGGGCACGCGCACCACCTGCGCGTCCCGTATGCTCGAGGACTACCAGAGCGTCTACACCGCCACCTGCGTCCAGCGCATGCTCGACGCCGGCTGCCTGCCCATGGGCAAGGCCAACATGGACGAGTTTGCCTTTGGCAGCTCTACCGAGAGCTCGGCGTTCCACCGCACCAACAACCCCTGGGATACCGAGCGCGTGCCCGGCGGCTCTTCGGGCGGCTCCGCTGCTGCCGTCGCCGCGGGCGAGGTCGCGCTCTCGCTGGGCTCGGACACCGGTGGCTCCATTCGCCAGCCGGCGTCGCTCTGCGGCGTGGTGGGCTTTAAGCCCACGTATGGCGCCGTGAGCCGTTACGGCGTGGTTGCCTTTGGCTCGTCGCTCGACCAGGTGGGCCCCTTTGGCCGCACGGTCGAGGATGTCGCGCTGGCCATGAACGCGCTTACCGGTGCGGGGCACGATCCGTACGACTGCACCAGCCAGGATTGCGCCGTCGACTTTACCGAGCATCTCAACGACAGCATCGAGGGCAAGCGCGTGGGCATCATCCCCGCGTTTATGGAGGCCGAGGGCCTGACGCCCGAGGTCAAGGCCGCTGTTCAGCGCGCCGCCCAGGAGCTGCAGAACCAGGGCGCCGAGCTGGTCGAGGTCGACCTGCCGCACCTGGACGCCGCCATCGCCGCCTACTACGTCATCGGCCCGGCCGAGGCATTCTCCAACCTGGCCCGCTTCGATGGCATTCGCTACGGCTATCAGGAGGAGGGCTGCGCCAACCTGTCCGACCAGAGCTCGCTGTCGCGCGCCCACGGCTTTGGCGCCGAGGCCAAACGCCGTCAGATGCTCGGCGCCTACCTGCTGAGCTCGGGCGTGTACGACAAGTATTACTACGCCGCGCAAAAGGCCCGTACGCTCATCACGCGGGACTACGACGCCGCGTATGCCAAGGTGGACACCATCCTCATGCCCGCCTCGCCGCGCACGGCCTTTAAGTTTGGCGAGATCAGCGACCCCACGCAGATGTACCTTTCGGACCTGTACACCATCTCGCTCAACATTTGCGGCAACGGTGGTATCTCGGTGCCGCTGGGCCTGGGCGAGGACAGCAAGCTGCCCGTTTCTGCCCAGCTGGTGGGTCCGGCCTTTAAGGACCGTCAGCTGCTCACGTTTGCCCGCGCCCTGGAGCGCGGCTTTGCCGATGCCGCCACGGGTGCGCCCGCGCTTTCCGTCGCGCCCGATTTTGCCGGGAAGGGAGGCGAGCTGTAATGAAGGAGCTTTCCGAGGTCCTGCAGGATTGGGAGGCCGTGATCGGCCTGGAGATCCATACCGAGCTCACCGCACTCGATACCAAGATGTTCTGCAACTGCAAACTCAGCCACGATGACGAGCCCAACGCCAACGTGTGCCCGGTGTGCCTGGGCCTGCCCGGCGCCCTGCCGGTGCCCAACAAGCGCGCCATCGAGAGTATCGTCAAGGCCGGTCTCGCCACCAACTGCGAGATCCAGCGCCACTCGATGTTCTACCGCAAGCACTACTTCTATCCCGATATGGCCAAGAACTTCCAGACCACGCAGGGCCCGGTCGCCTTTGCCATGTACGGTCACCTGGACCTGGACGTGACCGGTCGCGGTGCCGCCGAGCGCCCCGACTGTGCGTTTGGCGAGGACGAGGCCCAGAGCCTGGCAAGCGCTTCGGCCAACGCCGAGGGCCTGTCCACATCCATGACGTCGACCATGCGCGAGGGCAATCAGCGTGCCGGCCACCTGGCCAGCTATGATGCGTCCAACCTGCAGATGCCCGAGCGCCGCGAGGACGGTTCCTACACGGTGCCCATTCGCATCCTGCGCATCCACATGGAGGAGGACGCCGCCAAGATGGTGCACGTGGGCGGCGCCGAGGGCCGCATTACCGCCGCGGCCGAGTCGCTCGTCGACTACAACCGCTGCGGCACGCCTTTGATTGAGCTCGTGACTGAGCCCGACCTGCGCACGCCCGAGGAGGCTCGCCTGTTTATGGAGAAGCTCCGTCGCATCTTTGTGACGCTGGGCATTTCCGATTGCTCCATGGAGAAGGGTTCCATGCGCTGCGACGGCAACGTGTCGCTGCGCCGCCGCGGCGAGACCAAGCTGGGCACCAAGACCGAGCTCAAGAACCTCAACTCGTTTAAGAGCCTGCATGACGGCCTTGCCTATGAGATTTGCCGCCAGGCCGAGGTGCTCGAGGAGGGCGGCATCATCTATCAGGAGACCCGCCACTGGGAGCCCAGCCGCAAGCGCACCGTGGTCATGCGTGTGAAGGAAACGGCCGACGACTATCGTCTGTTCCCCGACCCCGATCTGGCGCCCTTCGATCTGGACGACGAGTTTATCGACCGTTGCCGTGGCGAGATTCCCGAGCTGCCCGATGCCAAGCGCGCCCGTTTTGAGGCCGACTTTGGCATTAAGGCGGCCGACGCCGAGCAGATTGCCGGCGACCCGGAGTTTGCCGACTTCTTTGAGGCCGCCGCTGCCGGTATGGCCGGCAAGGAGGCCCAGACGGTCGCAAACCTGCTGGTCAACGAGATGATCGCCTATCTTAAGAGCGTGGGCGTCTCGCTGGCCGAGTCCGGCATCGCGCCGGCCCAGGTGGCAGCGCTTGCCAAGCTACTGGCGACCGATGCCATCAGTTCCAACCAGGCGCACGAGGTCTTTGAGGCCATGGCCCAAACTGGCGACGACCCCAACAAGATCGTCGACGAGCGCGGCATGCGCCAGGTGAGCGATGCCGGCGCGCTGCAGCCGATCGTGGACGAGGTACTGGCAAACTGTGCCGAGCAGGCGCAGCAGTACCGCGACGGCAACCAGAAGGTCATCGGCTTTTTGGTGGGCCAGTGCATGAAGGCGAGCCGCGGCAAGGGCAACCCGAAGCTCTTCAACGAGTTGCTGAGAACGTCGCTCTCTTAGCTGCGAGGCCGGGGAAGCCCCGAGTCGCCGGGGTGTTTCCTCCAAATTTCAAACAGTCCTAT
>CABRFW010000126.1 GCA_902470265.1 uncultured Collinsella sp. | reverse complement strand
GAAATGCGCCTGCATACGGGCGTCGAGCGAGTCCAGTCCCCGCTCCAGCACACCGGCCTCGTCAGCAGTCAATTCAAACTTGGCCAAGCCACAGCCCTCAAGCAGGGCATGCGCGCACTCGGCCGCGGCATCCACACGATGGCGCTTGAGCTGCGAGCGCGCGACCGATACGGCAACCAACTTGCGCGGAGCATCACCGGCGCATACGCGATCGAGCGCCTCGAGCGACAGCGCAGAACCCAGCCGCAGCGAATCGCAGCCAAAAGCTGACGCCACGGTGTTGCCCACAACCAGCAGCGCATGGGCCTCACGCGCCGCCCGACCCAGCGCACGAAGATCAGGCACACGCAGACCAAACCCGCCGATGGAGTTGACGAACCACCACAGGTGCGGACCCTCGACATCAAACGAAGCATCAAAGCCCTCGGACGCAGCGGCAAACGCCGCAACCGACGGCGTGTCCACGAGCACAACGTCGCAGCCATCAAAGCCGCGCGCAAACGCATCGGCAAAGTCATCCGCAAAGGCCACCAGGCGATCGCCGGGCCGTACAATCCCCAGCAACGACAGCGCTGCCGGCACATGCGACGCCGCAATCAACCGCGCCTCACGCGCGCTGGCCCTCAAAGCCCAGGCCTCTTCTAGCTGCTGTACGCCCATACGGCACCTTCCCTCCAAAACAAAAACCCACGATGCGGATGTTTCCCACATCGTAGGCTACGGCTGCAGTATAGCGCCGATATGCGACGAATCGCCTAGATGTTGAGCGCGTGGTAGGTCACATTCGCGCCCGGAGCGTCAACGGTCACGCCATAGGCCTCGGGATAGATGCGCGTCGAAAACACGAGCGAGCCATCGTTCACAAACACCTCGACCGACGAGACATCGCCAACAATGCGCACGTTACGAACCTCGTCGACGGACTCCCAGCGCACAGTACGACCGCAGCCGGCAGAAGCGCGGCCCTCATCGGTAAATCGCATCTCAAAGCGCGGGGGCAGTTCGTCCTCAGCGGGCACAAACGCCAGCTTCAGCTCGCCATCAACGGTCGCGGTAAACGCGCCGTCGACACCGTCAACAACAACATCAAAGCAGGTATCGCCGGCAACCTCCAACGAGCCCGCCCCCACACGCACCGAGGCATAATGGTGCTCAATCTCGCGCGCCGGCTGCTGCAGCACCACGCCGTCGACACCGGCTGTGAGCTCACGCGGCACCGTCATGCAGTGCTGCCAGCCGCACGCTACGGTGGGCGCGTTGTCATAGGTCGGCTCATCGGGCATGCCCATCCAGCCGATCAAAATGTGGCGACCATCCTCGGACGTAAACTCCTGAGGAGCATAGAAGTCAAAACCAGCGTCCCACAGGCGGAACTCGCCCAGCTCATAAGCGTCCTTGCCACCAGTGATGTCGCCCGATACAGGCATGTAGCCAGCGGCATACACGTTGCCGCGGTCCCAACGGCCGCCCTCGAGGCCCTGGGGCGAGAAGGACAGCCACTTCGCCGGCACACCGCCATCCGACTCAAGCTCAAGGTATCCCGGGCACTCCCACATAAAGCCAAAGCGCTCGGGCGTGGAAACGCGGCTTTCGAGCTCCCAGCTCAGCATATCGGCCGAGCCATACACCAAGATCTCGCCCACATCGCGCCCGGCACCTTCGCCGTGCATCGCACAAAAACGGCTTTCGACATGCGGCCCGTACACGCGACGACGCGCGCCCAGCACCATGTGGTAACGCCCATCATCATCGCGCCACACCTTGGGGTCACGCACGTGGCAGGTCAAATCCTCGGGATAATCATCGGACGCCAGCACCACGCGCTTTTGGCTGAACTCCCGACCGGCAAGGCCATCAACGCTCTCGACATAAACAGTATCGGCGCGACGGCCGGTATTGACGTAGTCGTACGTGCCGTCCGCATCGGAAAGCTTAACGTTGCCCGTATAGAGCACGCGAATGCGGCCGTCCTCGGCAAGCGCGGAGCCCGAATACACGCCATGGCAATCGAACGGCTCGTCGGGCAGCAGCGGGGCGCCAACATAATCCCAGTTCATAAGGTCGCGGCTTGTGGCATGGCCCCACATCTTTACGCCGCCGTTCACATCAAACGGGGCATACTGGAAGTACGCGTGAAACACGCCGCCCGCTTGGCAAAGACCGTTGGGGTCGTTGAGCCAGCCCGCCGGCGGCATAATATGGAAGTGCTGGCCATACGCGCCATGACCGCACTCAGAGGCGGCAGCGTCAACAGCGGCAACCAGCTTTGCAAGGTCGCGACCAAGTGCATTAGACATATCAAAGTCCTAACGGATCGAAAGTAACAAGGCGCCAGAGATCGACACCAGATACGGGAAACGCCCGCGAGCATACGACCCGCGGGCATCCCCTCAATCAAAAGCTCTTAGGCCTGCTCGGAAGCCTTGGGCTCGTCCTTGTACAGGACAAACGAAATAGCAAAGGACACGACCGCGGCAACCGCGAACATGATCGCGTACTGCACGGGCTGGGCCAGGCACAGCAGGATACCGAAGATACCCGTAACGCCCGTGCCGGAGGCAGCCAGCGAAGTGAGCGCGCAGACCAGGGCGCCGCAGCCACCGCCGATGCAACCGGCGATGAAGGGCTTAAAGAAGCGCAGGTTCACACCAAAGATGGCAGGCTCGGTAATGCCCATGAAGGCGGACAGAGCCGAAGGAAGCGCCAGGCCCTTGATCTTGGCATCGCGGGTCTTAAAGGCAACGGCGAGTGCGGCACCACCCTGGGCGATGTTGGCAGCGCTGGCGATGGGCAGCCAGTAGGTCACGCCGTACTGGGCGAGCTGGCCCAGGTCGATGGCGGTGTACATCTGGTGGATACCGGTAACGACCGTGGGAGCATAGAACAGGCCGACGATAAAGGAACCGATGCCGAAGGGCAGGGTCAGCAGGGCCTGGATCAGACCGAGGATGGCGTTCTCGGCCCAGACAAAGATGGGGCCGACGGCAACGAGCGTCACGAGCACGGTCACGAACACCGAGACGAGCGGGGTCACAAAGAGGTCGAACATCTCGGGAACGATCTTGTGCAGGCGCTTCTCGAGGAAGGCCAGAATGGCGCAGGCGATAACGATGGGGATCACGTGGCCCTGATAGCCGACCCACTCAAAGCTGTACACGCCGGGAATGACAGTGACCATGGTCTGCACGCCCTCGGAGGCAACCGTGTAGGCGCTCTGCAGCGAGGAGTTGATGAACGCACCGCCGACGACAGCGCCCAGATACGGGTTGGCGCCAAAGGCCTTAGCCGCGGAGTAGCCGATCAGAATCTGCAGAATGCCAAAGGACGTGCCCGAGACCAGGTCGGCAATCTTGTAAATAAAGTTATTGGTGTCGAGCGCGACAAAGCCGTTGGAGGCCATAAAGTTGAGGGCGCTCATAATGCCCAGCAGCAGACCCGAAGCCACGATGGCGGGGATGATGGGAACAAAGACGTCGCCGAGCACCTTAATGGCACGCATAAAGATGTTCTGCTGCTGTGCCGCGGCCTCCTTGACCTCGGCCTTGGTGGCAGCCTCGACGCCGCTGAGCGCGATGAACTCTTCGTAGACCTTGTTGACGGTGCCGGTGCCAAAAATAATCTGGAGCTGGCCCTGGGCCTCAAAGACGCCCTTGGCGCCGTCGATATTCTCGAGGGCATCCTTGTCGACCTTGGCGTTATCGGCAATCACCAGGCGCAGACGCGTGGCGCAGTGTGCGGCCGAAACAACGTTGCCGGCGCCACCGATGTTGTCGAGCACCTCTTGGGCTGATTTGCGGTAGTCCATGACTTCCCTTTCCTCAAACGGGCGCACGTGCGCCCGGCCGTCTTTGACACTTACACTGTAATCGATTTCAGTTTCATATGTCTGTAATCGTTTTCATAGTAGGGTGAACGGTAGGAAATAGCCGGCGAATGGTAGTTTTGAGACAAACATAAGGGCTCAGAGGCAGGCAGACGTGCCCAAAATCTAGACATTCATAAGCTGATGGCCGAGTTTGAGCGTCTTTAGACCGCTCTCCCCCTCCACGCCATCGAGCGTGTTGAGCAACATATTGGTCGCCTCGACGCCACTGGTCAGGTAGCCATAATGCACGGTGGGAATACCGCCCGTCAGCGCGCGCAAAAACGCGTTGTCGCCAAAACCGCTTACGCGATGCATGCCCTCGCCCACGCCGCGAACCTCATCGATGGCACGAAGCGCGCCCGCCGCCATGGTATCGGTCGCGCACGCGATAAACGAAACATCGGGAGCGACGGAAAGCAGTTCACGTGCTGCACCATAGCCTGAGTCGAGTGTAAACGAGCCCAGGCGAATCAATGCGGCATCGAGCGGGTTACCCGCGGCGCGCAAGCCGGCCTCAAAACCGCGACGGCGGTCATAACCGGCCGCGCGGTCCTCTTCGGTAACTCCAATGTAGGCGATCTTGCCGTCCACGCGGCCCGCAAGCGCATGGCCCAGCTCAAAGGCGGCCTCGTAATCGTCGTGATAGACGCACGCCGCGCCCTCGACATGTTGGCCGATCAACACAATGGGCACGCGGCACGACTCAATCGCGCGACGGTGCTCATCGGTAATCATAGTTGCCACCAGCACAATGCCATCGACCGGGTGGTTTTGGAATAAATCGAGGTATTCGAGCTCACGATCGGCCGCGTTGTCGGTGTTGGCAAGGAGCATCTGGTAGCCACGACGACCGAGCACCTGGCCAATACCGGCGGTAATGCGGCTCACGGATTCCGAATTGATCTTGGGCACGATGACGCCGATGAGCTTGGTGGAGCCTGTGCGCAGCGCGCGAGCCTGGCTGGATCGCACGTATCCGGTCAGCTCAATCGCCTGCTTAATGCGCTCGGCCTTATCCGCCGAGATATACCCACCGTTGAGGTAGCGCGAGACGGCGGCGCTCGAAACGCCCGCCAGCTCGGCCACATCTTTCATCTTAACCACGAGCACCCCTGTCATTGAAATCGCTTTCACCATAATACCCGCGAACGCGCTCAATGAATCAACTCGCTCATCCAGGTCGAGCAAACGTCAGCGAGCGGGCAGCTGCCGTGGCGAGGTGCCGCGAAAGAGGAGCGAAGCGTACTTTATGTACGCGAGCGACGG
>CABRFW010000125.1 GCA_902470265.1 uncultured Collinsella sp. | reverse complement strand
GAAACCATGCCGATCTTGACGGCGCTGGGGCGGATATCGTCAAAAACGGCGTCAATTTGCGCGGCTACGATATCTGGCGAGATATCCTGCACGGCGGTAACGCCCAGGGTGTTTTGCGCTGTGATGGCGGTGATGGCCGTCTCGGCATACAGGCGGTGCGCCGTGATGGTCTTGATGTCGGCCTGAATGCCGGCGCCACCGCTGGAATCGGATCCCGCGATGGACAGGACGGCAGGTACCTTACTACGATCCATGTTCGCTCCCTTGTTCGGTCGGAATCAAATGGGTCTTTAAGCCAGCATTATAAAGATGCCCGGGCCGACTCTATGCCGAACCCGGGCGGGCGATGCAATCTCTACGCAAGTGTAAGTAAATGTTCACAAGTCAACAATTGACAGGCACCAGCTCGCCGCCAGAAGCGGCCGCGGCGACAGGGTTAGTCCTCCATGCCGAGGTCGATCGTGGTGCCCTCGAAGATCTTGTTGACGGTGCGGACGGCGCACATCTTGCCACACATGGTGCAAGTGCCCTCGGTGGCGGCGGGGGACTCCTCGTAGCGCTTCTTGCCCGTAACCGGGTCGAGCGCGCACTTCCACATGGCGTCCCAGTCGAGCTTGCGGCGTGCCTGGCCCATCTTGTCGTCCATGTCGCGGGCGTGGGGCACCTTTTTGGCGATGTCGGCGGCGTGTGCGGCAATCTTGGTGGCCATGAGGCCGTCGAGCACGTCCTGGGCGTTGGGCAGGCACAAGTGCTCGGCCGGCGTCACGTAGCACAGGAAGTCGGCGCCGGAGCTGGCGGAGATAGCGCCGCCGATGGCAGCGGTGATGTGGTCGTAGCCCACGCCGATATCGGTCACCAGCGGCCCGAGCACATAGAACGGGGCGTTGTGGCACAGGCGCTTCTGCAGTTTCATGTTGGCGGCGATCTCGTCGAGCGCCATGTGGCCCGGACCCTCGACCATAACCTGGACGCCGGCGGCCCATGCGCGCTTGCACAGCTTGCCCAGCTCGATCATCTCGGCGGTCTCGGTGGCGTCGTTGGAGTCGTAGAGGCAGCCCGGGCGACAGGAGTCGCCGAGCGAAATCGTCACGTCGTACTCGTGGCAGATTTCGAGCAGCTCGTCGTAGAACTCATAGAACGGGTTCTCGTTACCGGTGACCTCCATCCAGCCAAACAGCAGCGAGCCGCCGCGGCTCACGATGTTCATGAGGCGGCCGGTCTCCTTAAAGGTCTTTGTGACCGACTTGTTGATGCCGCAGTGGATGGTCATAAAGTCCACGCCGTCCTCGGCGTGCGCGCGCACGACCTCGAACAGGTCGTCCTTGGTAAGCTTGACCAGCGGCTTTTCCATGTAGCCGATGGCGTCGTACATGGGGACGGTACCTACCATGAGCGGCGTCTCGTCGATGAGCTGCTGGCGGAACTGGCGCGTCTTGCCCGAGTTGGAGAGGTCCATGATGGCGTCGGCGCCAAAGTCCTCGGCGATCTTGACCTTCTTCCATTCCTCGGCGGCATCGGCCTTGTCGCCCGAGATGCCCAAGTTCACGTTGACCTTGGTGGACAGGCCCTCACCGACGCCAAAGGCGCGCATGCCTTTTTTGATGTGCACGATGTTGGCAGGAATGGCGATGCGGCCGTCGGCCACGCGCTCGCGGATGTACTCGGGGTCGCGATGCTCGCGCTCGGCGACCTCCTTCATCTGCGGTGTGATCTGCCCGGCGCGGGCGAAGTCGATTTGCGTGACGAGCTTGGGCTCGGTCTGTGTGCTCATTGGCACGGCTCCCTTCGTTGGCATTACCCATATCAGGTTTGCGGGTCAGGGCGGGCGCGCCCAATCTCAGCCTGCCGTCTTGTCCTGCAAGCCCCCCGTTTATGTAATGGGCTCAAGTATAGCTCGAATGGGTACGATTGGCCTAACGAGCGTGCCTGTGAGGAGGCGAACATGGAAGACAAGCATCTATATCGAGAGACGCAATGGGATGTATCGGCCGAGGAAAGCCGTGCGCACCATGGCCTTGTCGCGATCGGTTTTGCGGTGCTTGCCGTGCTGGTGATTGCCTTTTGTATCTGGACGTTTGGTGGTCGCGGCGGCGCTGCATGGGAGTTCGAGGCTGATGATAGCCTACCGATTATGACGGTGAGGAGTACTGGCGGTAATGCCAATACGCTCGCCGTTCCGGGCGATTATTGGTACCCGTGCGATGAGTTTGTGCAGTTGCAGCTGAGTGGTGGGTCTATTCCTGGTGAGGAAATCGAACGCGTGACGTATGATGCGACGTTCAAAACGTTGACGGTGAAGCTCAAAGATCAAGGGGATGTGCCCACGACGATGGATATCGCGCTGACGGAATGGCGCCTGGAGCCCCCGTCGGGTGTTGCGGTGTCCGAGGTCGAGCACGTCAAGATTGTCTATCAGGACGGTTCGACAAACGGGATTGCAAAGGCCGACGGTCTAGCAGAATAGGTGTCGAGCCTAGCAGCCAATTCATAAAAGTTGCGGTGGAATAGTTCCTGATTGTGCGAAAAAGGCTCAAATAGGAATTATTCCACCGCAAGTTATATAGAGAAGGCTGAGCGGGTCAGTGTTGGGTGCCGGCTCTAGAGCATCTGTTCGTTGATGAACATGAGGGTGCCTAGGTATGAGAGCTCGGGGACGTGGCGATAGCCGATGTTGAATGCGGTAAGTTCGCTTGCATCCTCGAGCTTGTTTTCTGCCATCCACCGCACCATGGAGCCGCGCGCCTTTTTGCTGGCGGTCGACCGTTGGATGGGCTTCCCGTTGCGGATACCCTCGCCAAAGAGGCACGTGACGGCTGTGGCGTCGCCCGCGAGGTGGGGCAGAACGGCTTTGGCATACTCTACGCTGGCGAGGTTGACGATCGTGGTGTTTGAACCTGCCGGGGCGATAGCCCGCGCGAGCTTATCGCTCCAAAATGCGTAGAGGTCTCGGGCACCGTCGACGACAAGCTTCGCGCCCATCTCCAGCCGATACGGTTCGACGGCATGAAAGGGACGAACGCACCCGTAGAGGCCGGAGAGGATCCACAGATGGTCTTGCAGCCATGCGAGCTGCGCGGAATCCATCACCTCGGGTGCCATGCTCTGGTATTGAATGCCGTGATAGGACATGGCGGCAGGGGAGAGGTGACGGGCGAGTGCGGGATTGTCGAGATCGCCGCTTTTCAGGATGGGCCCGAACTCATGCAGGGTGTTGAGGCAAGGTCCCAGCAGTTTGTCACTCACGTTCCACAGCGCCTGCAGGCCGCCGCTGCCTTCATTCCGCTCGATATCTAGCAGTGCGCGGTGGAGGCGAGCCGTCTCGCGCACAAAGGGTGGGATGCCCAGGACTTCAAAAGCATCTTGGGCCGCGCGCATCTGCTTGGCGGGCGAAATGATGACCTGCAGCATGGGCTCTCCTCTGCCAAAAAAGTTGCGGTGGAATACGGTCTGTTTTGGCTGTTTATGGGCCAGTTTAGTCCGTATTTCACCGCAACTGATGAAGGGTTGGTTAGGCTCGCTCGATGAAGGCCTTGTAACCGCGATATGCCTCGTAGATGTCGGCCTTGTTGGCGACCTCCCACAGGGCGTGCATGGACAGGACGGCAACGCCGGAGTCGATGACGTTCATGCCGTACTTGGCCATGATGTAGGCGATGGTGCCGCCGCCACCAGCGTTGACGCGGCCGAGCTCGCAGGTCTGGAAGTCCACGCCGGCCTCGTCCATGATGTCGCGGACGAGGGCCACATACTCGGCGTCGGCGTCGTTAGAGCCGCCCTTGCCGCGGCTGCCCGTGTACTTGTTAAAGCACAGGCCGCGACCCATGAAGGCGGCGTTCTTGGTCTCGAACTTGCCGGCATAGCCCGGGTCGAAGCCGGCGGACACGTCGGAGGAGAGCATACGGCTGCGGGCGAGCGCGCGGCGCAGAGCCAGCGGGCTGTCCTCGCCGGCGAGCATCATGATCTCGGCGACGGTGTTCTCGAAGAAGCGACTCGTCATGCCGGTGGCACCCACGGAACCGATCTCCTCCTTGTCGACGATGAGCGTGATGCTCGTGCGCTCCACGTTGGTGACGTTGATCTGGGCGAGCATGGAGGGGTAGGCACAGACGCGGTCGTCATGGCCATAGCCCAGAATCATGGAGCGGTCGAGGCCCATGTCGCGGGCGGGGCCGGCGGGCACGACCTCGATCTCGGCGGAGAGGAAGTCCTCCTCCTCGACGTCGTACTGCTCCTTGAGGATATCCAGGAACATCTGCTTGACGGGCTCCTTGGGGGCGTCCTTGTCGTCCTCATCGAACTTGACGGGACGGCCGCCCACGATCACGTCGAGGATCTCGGCGTCGACGGCGTCTTTGGCAGGCTTAGACATCTGCTCGCTCGAGAGATGGATCAGCAGGTCGGAGATGGTAAAGACCGGATCGTCCGCCTTGTCGCCGATATTGATGTCGACGGTGGTACCGTCCTTTTTGCAGATGACGCCCACGAGTGCGAGCGGGGAGGCTACCCAGTGGTAGCTCTTGACGCCGCCGTAGTAGTGCGTGTCGAGATAAGCCATGTCGCCGGCCTCGAAGGCGGGGTTCTGCTTAAGGTCCAGGCGCGGCGAGTCCACGTGCGCGCCCAGGATGTTAAAGCCCTGCTCGAGCGGGGCGGTGCCCAGATTGACGAGCATAAGGTCCTTGCCGTGGTTAGCGGCATACACCTTGTCGCCTGCCTTAAGCTCGCGGCCTGCGGCGATTACGGTCTCCAGGTC
Source organism: uncultured Collinsella sp. (assembly GCA_902470265.1). Lineage (GTDB taxonomy): Bacteria > Actinomycetota > Coriobacteriia > Coriobacteriales > Coriobacteriaceae > Collinsella. Next base: position 422 of record CABRFW010000125.1, on the reverse strand, counting down.
GACGTATCCCGCCTCCTCGGCCATCTTGATGCCGGCCTTGACGCACAGGCGCTCGGTCTTGTTCTCACTCAAAAACTGCTTATAGCCGCGGCAAAGCTCCTCGAGCTCCTCGATTTGCTGTGGCGTGTACTTTTTCCATGCGCAGGGACGCTCCATGACGCAGGCTCCTTTCGGATCGATCGTGCTGGTTGATGTACCGTGAGCCATCGTATCACGCGCGGGCTCACGGTGGCGGGGGAGCTTGATGTGAGGTGGCCGCGGGGCGGGGAGCGTGTAAACTGGAGTGAGCAAACCGTGCCCAGCCCAAAGCGAGGTATTTAATATGTCTGACAAGCGCCGCACCTTTGCCGTTATCGACGGCAACTCGCTCATGCACCGCGCCTTCCACGCCGTGCCGCCGACCATGAACGCGCCGGACGGTC
>CABRFW010000124.1 GCA_902470265.1 uncultured Collinsella sp. | reverse complement strand
TTCAATCCCTGCAACTCTAACAGAATGTGACAAAGGGACAGTCTCTTTGTCACATGGAGAGCTTGCCTGTATAGTCGCAATACAGGCGAAGATGGTCTCAGGTACATCGCGGGCGACAGGAGATCCCATGGGTATGCACACGACAAAGGTTGCAGTGGGCGAGGGCAAGTTTGCGCTCGAGGCCCAGCTGACGGTGACGCCGCGAGGCATGGCGGTGTACGCCTGCTCGCCGGAGTTTGCGCACCTGGGCGCCACGGCGCAGGCCATTCCGCGCCCCGAGCCCGGCCGTACGGCGACGGTGAGCATCCTGGCCGTTCCGTGCCATCGAGACGAGATCCCGGCGCACGATATCGCGGCGGCGCTGGCCACGCGCTTTGACGTGCCGGTAGTTGCAAGCACGGGCTTTCATGTTGAACAGGCGAGCGGGGACGACCTGCAGCGCGTGCTCGATACCACCAAGGAGCTCATCGCCGCGCTTGAGGAAGCCGCCGCGCGCATCCTGCGCGCCGGTTGGGATGAGGGCGGCGCGGGCGCCGAGGTCGTGGCGGTCGATGCCGCGACCGGCGAGGCGCTTGGCCCCGTCGACCGCATCGATGCCCATGCCGGCGAGGGCATCCTGCATCAGGCATTTCTGACGCTTTTGGTCGAGGGCCGGGGCGAAGACGCGCGCCTGCTGCTCTGTCGCCGCAGTCCGCTCAAGCGACTGTGGGGCGGAGTGCTGGCCGATAGCTGTGCCGGCCATCCGCTCCCCGGGGAAGACGTCGCGGCCGCCACGGTGCGCCGCATCAACGAAGAGCTCGGCATTACACGCGAGCCCGATCAGCTCGAGCACCTCGGACACGTGGTGTACCGTGAGGACCACGGCGACGGCCGCTGCGAGTGCGAATGGTGCGAGGTCTACCTTGCCCATGTTGAGCCGGGCGAGCTGCATATCAACCAAGAGGAGATCTCGGAGTTGCGCCGCGTGGCCCCGTCCGAGCTCGACGGCTACCTGCAGGGTCACCCCGAGCAGCTGGCCCCCTGGCTCCGCGAGGCTCTCAGCGACCCATCCATCCGTACGGCCCTCGCTATGTGACAAAGGGACAGTCCCTTTGTCACATCCAAACCGTCACAACATTCGGCGAAAATCTCGAAAACGAGGAAAAGCGTCGAATGTTGTGACGGTTTTTGTCTAGGGAATCGCTTCTCATCCAAAAAAATCCGCTTGACTGTATTGCCGCAACACAGCGCAACGTAAGGGGTGTCCGATAACGGGCGCCCCTTTTTAAGCGGCAACGTGGCTGCGAATCCGGAGCGCCCCCAACAAGAAAGGTGGGGAGATGGAAGCGGAAAAGAAGGCGTTTAAGATCACCAAGCGCGAAATTGGCTTTGTGCTGGGTATCGTTGTCTTTTTGCTGGTGAAGTTTCTTCCTTTGGCGGAGCTGAGCTCGACGGTCGAGCTCACGGTCGGCGGTCAGACCTGTCTGGCACTGACGCTCGCCACGGTGGTGTTCTGGGCATGTGGCGTGGCACAGCCGGGCTTTGTGGGCCTGCTCTACTGCGCGCTGCTCGTCCTGTTCAAGGTGTGCGTGGACGACACGGGCGCCGCGAGCATTTCGGCGACGGTCGCCTCTACGTTTAGCTCGTGGACCAAGGCCACCATGTGGCTCGTCATCGGCGCCTACCTCATCGCCAGCGCGGTCAAGGAGTCGGGCCTGGGCGAGCGTATCGCCTACGCGTTCATGCTCAAGTTCGTGCGCGACGCCAAGTCGCTCATCATCTCGATTTTCGCGCTCACCTTTGTGCTGTCGCTGCTGATCCCGCATCCGTTCCCCCGCGCCTTCCTCATCCTCGCCGTCGTCTCGGTCATCGCCGAGTCCGCCGGCTACGGTGACGACGACAAGGGCAAGCTCGGCTTCCTCGTGTTTGCCGCTGCCGCCCCGGGCTCCATGTTCTTCCTGACGGGCGACTCCACGCTCAACCCCCTCGTTGCACAGTACAGTGCCGAGGCCGGCGGCATGAGCCCGTCCTTCGTCGACTGGTTCCTGTACATGAGCGTGCCTATGCTGGTCGCGCTGCTGTGCACCCTGTTCTTGGGCCTCTTCCTCTTTAAGCCCAGCAAGGAGCTCGTCTACGATCGCGAGCAGATCGTGGCCAAGCAGGCCGCGCTCGGCAAGCTCTCCGTCAAAGAGATCCGCACCATCGTGTGGCTTGTCATCGCCATCGCGCTGTGGCTCACCGTTTCGGGCGATTACATCGGCTGGGTCACCCTGGCCATTGGTGTCGCTCTCGCCATGCCCATCATTGGCGAAGTCCTCACCCCCGCCAGCTGGAACGCTGTCGATATCAAGTCCCTCATGTTCCTGACGGCCGCCATGGCCGTGGGCTCCGTGGGCGGTGCCACCGGCATGAACGCCTGGATCGCCGACGTCGTGCTCCCCAGCTCCGTGCCCGAGAACATCTTCCTGTTCGCCCTGCTCGTCGCCGCGCTTTCCATGATCATCCACATGTTCATGGGCTCGGTCATGGCCGTGCTCGGCGTGTGCGTGCCGGCGTTCATCAGCTTTGCCGCCGGCTCCAGCGTGAGCCCGCTCGCCGTGGCGCTCATCGTCTTCACGTCCATCAACATCCACTACATCCTGCCGTTCCATAACCTGCCGATCCTTATCGGCGAAGGCAAGGACGCCGGCGGCTACACCTCCAAAGAGGCCATGCGCATGGGCATCCCCCTCACCGCGGTCGTCTTTGTCGTCGTGCTGGTCGAGGCCGCCTGGTTCCACCTCTTTGGCCTGATGTAAGCGGTCGGGCGTTCCGGCTGTAAGCAGCCAAGCACTTGAACTTCGAGCGGTCGAGCGCTCCATTTGTGAGCGCCGTGGCCCCATTACGTTACCCCGCCCGGCGGCACACCGCCGTCGGGCACTCTCCCGAAAGGAGCATGCCATGTCCACTACCGATGCTTCCCAGATCCACGACCTGCGTTCTGCACTCGACTTTTTGCGCGAGATGCCGGGCCAGCTGCTCGAGACCGACACCCAGGTCGATCCCGATGCCGAGGTCTCGGGCGTCTACCGTCACGTCGGTGCCGGCGGCACCGTCATGCGTCCGACCAAAGAGGGCCCGGCGATGGTCTTCAACAACGTTAAGGGCTTTGACGACGCCAAGGTCTGCATCGGCATGCTTGCCAGCCGCAAGCGCGTTGCCGCCCTGCTCGATCTGGACGAGGAGCATCTGGGCCTCGAGATCGGCAAGCGCTTCGAGAACCTGATCGCCCCTGAGCAGATCGCCGAGGGCAAGCACGTCGACTGCCAGGAGGTCGTGTACAAGGCGACCGACGAGGGCTTCGACCTGCGCAAGATCGTTCCCGCTCCCACCAACACGCCCGTCGACGGTGGCCCCTACATCACCATGGGCCTCGCCTACGGCACGAGCCCCGATGGCACCCAGTCCGACGTGACCATCCACCGCTTCTCCTGCGTCGACAAGGACAAGCTCGCCATGTGGATCACCCCGGGCAGCCGTCACCTGGGCGCGTTCTTTGACGAGTACTGCCAGCGCGGCGAGGACATGCCCATCTCCATCTCCATCGGTCTGGACCCCGCCGTGTACATGTGCTGCGGCTTCGAGGCTCCCACCACGCCGCTCGGCTTCAACGAGCTGCAGATCGCCGGTGCCCTGCGCGGCCACGCCGTCGAGCTTGCCGACTGCGTCACCGTTCCGCAGAAGTGCATTGCCAATGCCGAGTACGTGCTCGAGGGCTACCTCATGCACGACGAGACTATCAATGAGGACGTCAACGGCCACGGCTACGCCATGCCCGAGTTCCCCGGTTACACCGGCGGCGCCAAGGTCTGCCCGGTGATCAAGATCACCGCCGTCACCACGCGTGTCAACCCCATCATGGAGAGCTGCATCGGCCCTTCGCACGAGCACGTGTCCATGGCCGGCATCCCCACCGAGGCTTCCATCTACAAGATGGTCGAGACCGCCATCCCGGGCCGCCTGCTCAACGTCCACGCCGCTCCCTGCGGCGGCGGCAAGTTCGTTGCCATCATGCAGTTCAAGAAGTCGAGCAAAAATGACGAGGGCCGTCAGCGCAACGCCGCCATGCTTGCCTTCTCGGCGTTCTCCGAGCTCAAGCACGTCATCCTTGTTGACGAGGATGTCGATATCTTCGATATGAGCGACGTGATGTGGGCCATGACCACGCGCTTCCAGGCCGACGTGGACCTCATCACCATCCCCGGTTGCCACTGCCACGTGCTCGATCCGTCCAACGACCCCGCGTTCGATCCTTCGATTCGCGAGCACGGCATCGCCTGCAAGGCCATCTTCGACTGCACGGTTCCGTTCAACCTCAAGAAGAACTTCATCCGCTCGCAGTTCATGGAGATCGATGAAGAGAAGTGGGCCGCCGAGCTCGCCTTCTAGTAAGTAGCCCTATCAAATAGCTAAGGAGTTGTCATGCCTGAGTCTTCTGTCCGTTCCCGTCGCATTGTCGTTGGCGTTTCTGGTGCCAGCGGCGCTGCGCTGGGCCTCGAGTGTCTCAAGTGCCTGCGCCAGGCCGGCGCCGAGTCGGCGCTTGTCGTCACGCGCGGGGGAGAGATCACCATCGAGCAGGAGCTCGGCATGACGCTCGACGAGTTTGCCGCGCATGCCGATGTGGTCTACGACAACAAGAACATCGGCGCTGCCATCGCAAGTGGCACCTATCCGGTCGCCGGCATGATTGTGGCGCCCTGCTCCATGAAGACGCTCGCCGGCATTGCGAGCGGCTACAGCGAAAACCTGTTGCTGCGTGCGGCCGACGTGCAGATGAAAGAGCAGCGCCGCCTGGTGCTCATGGTGCGCGAGACGCCCTTCAGTGCGATCCATGTCGACAACATGGCGCGCCTGGCGCGCGTGCCGGGCGTCATGCTCATGCCGCCCATGCTCACGTTTTACAACGGCCCCGCCACGCTCGACGATGCAGTGCATCACATCGCCGCCAAGGCGCTCGAAGCTGTTGGCGTGTCGTGCGAAAACTATAAGCGCTGGTCATAGGCATCTTTAGGGTAGGATACGAGTAGTGTTTGAGCCCGCTGCCCCTGTGGGCGGCGGGCTTTGGTGTGTCGGGAGGACCTATGCAGACGGGTATGTATGCGATTAGCGAGATGGCGAGCTTGTTTAACGTCTCACGCCAAACGCTCATCTACTACGACAAGATCGG
>CABRFW010000123.1 GCA_902470265.1 uncultured Collinsella sp. | reverse complement strand
ACACAAAAAGGAGTCAATTATGGTTTCTGAGAAGGCTACCCTCGTTAATCCTCAGGGTCTGCACATGCGTCCGGCTGGTCTGTTCGCCTCCACCATGGGCAAGTACGCCTGTGACGTGACGGTCGTCACCCCCGAGAAGGAGGTCAACGGCAAGTCCCCGATGGCCCTTATGGCTGCTGGTATCCCCTGCGGTACCGAGGTCGAGGTCAAGTGCGACGGCGCTGACGAGGCCGAGGCTCTGGCTGCTGCCATTGAGCTCATCAAGAGCGGTCTTGGCGAGTAGAACTCAAACGGGTCGCATGTTGAACAACTAAGTTCATATTTGGGGGCGCAGTGACCTGTTGTAAGGTAGCTGCGCTCTTTTGTCATGGATATGGCAAAACGCTTTATCACATGACACGGAGAGAGGAATGGGAATGTATCAGGGAGTCAACGCTTCCGAGGGCATCGGTATCGGCACCGTCATGGTCGCCGTCGATCCCGACTTGACGTTTGAGCCGCACGAGGTTGCCGATTCGGCAGCAGAGAAGGAGCGCTATCAGTCCGCTCTTTCGGTCTTCTGCGAGAAGACCCAGGCTCAGGCCGACCACATGAAGGAGACGGTGGGCGAGGCCGAGGCCGAGATCATGAGCGGACACATTGTCCTGGCTCAGGACCCGGGCATGACCGACGCCATCAACGCCGCCATTGACGGCGGTACCTGCGCCGAGCAGGCGCTCATGGACACCTCGACCATGTTCGAGAACATGTTCCTGTCCATGGACGACGAGATGTTTCGTCTGCGCGCGGCCGACATCGCCGACATCCGCACCGGTATTCTGGCCGAGCTGCTGGGCAAGGAGGTCGTCGACCTCTCCGTCCTGCCCGAGAATACTGTCGTTGTCGTTCACGACCTCACGCCGTCCATGACCGCCACGATCGATAAGGCCCACGTTGCCGGTATCGTCACCGAGACCGGTGGTCGCACGTCGCACTCCGCGATTATTGCGCGCGCCCTCGAGATCCCGGCTGTCCTTTCGGTTTCCAATAGCTGCACCGCGCTGCGCAACGGTATGACCGTTGTCGTCGACGGTGGCAAGGGTATCGTTGAGGCCGATCCCGACGAGGAGACGCTCGCCGCATACACCGCCAAGGCCGAGGCCTTCGCTGCCGAGAAGGCAGCCCTCGAGGCCTTCCGCGGCAAGCCGTCCGTGACTGCCGATGGCATCAAGAAGATCATCGCCTGCAACATCGGTAACCCCGATGACGTGCCCAACGCGCTCGATCACGACGCCGAGGCCATCGGTCTGTTCCGCTCCGAGTTCCTGTTCATGGACTCTGCTGAGCTTCCTTCCGAGGAGGAGCAGTTCAACGCCTACCGTAAGGTCGCCAGCGCGCTCAAGGGTGCTCCGGTCATCATCCGCACGCTCGATGTGGGTGGCGACAAGGAGATTCCGTATCTGCACATGGTCAAGGAAGACAACCCCTTCATGGGCTTCCGCGCCGTGCGTTACTGCCTGGCCAATCCCGACCAGTACAAGGTCCAGCTCCGCGCTCTGCTGCGCGCTAGCGCCTTCGGTGACGTCAAGATCATGATCCCGCTCGTCACCTGCGTCGAGGAGGTCTTGGCTGTCAAGGAGCTCGTCGAGCAGTGCAAGGCCGAGCTGACCGAAGAGGGTCGCAAGTTCAACGAGAACATCGAGGTCGGCATCATGGTCGAGACGCCCGCCGCTTCGCTGCTCGCAGACCGTCTTGCCGAGGTCGCCGACTTCTTCTCCATCGGCACCAACGACCTGATCGGCTACACCATGTGCGCCGACCGTGGTAACGACACCATCTCCAACCTGTACCAGGTTTACTATCCCGCCGTGCTCCGCTCGCTCAAGAACATCATCGAGAGCGGCGTGAAGGCCGGCATCATGGTCGGTATGTGCGGCGAGGCCGCTGCCGATCCGCTGCTCGAGCCGCTGCTGATCAGCTGGGGCCTGGAGGAGTTCTCGATGAGCGCTCCGTCCATCCTGCGCGCCCGCAAGACCATCAGCCAGTGGACCAAGGCCGAGTGCGACGAGCTCGCCGAGAAGGCGCTCGCCTGCAACACCGCAGCCGAGGTCAAGGCACTGCTCGAGTCCGCAGCTCGCTAATTTGGTATCAGAGGTAACCGCGTGGTTGGAATGGGCCGGCCACGCGGCCCTCACATATACAGGGGGTACTGTAAATGTTCTACACGCTAACCGCTAACCCGGCTGTCGACATGACGGTTTCGAGCTCTCCGCTCGAGCCCGATGAGAACGTCCGCACCGGCTCGGCCAGCTACACGGCTAACGGCAAGGGCCTTGACGTGTCCTTCGCCTTTAAGAAGATGGGCGTCGACACCGTCGCGCTCGGCTTCTTCGCTGGCTTCACGGGCAAGTTCATCGTCGAGGAGGTCATGAACCTGGGTTGCCTCTGCCGCCCGGTCTGGACCGACGGTATCACGCGCATTAACACCTACGTCAACGATGGCCAGCACGAGTACGGCATCCTGAACCCGGGTGCTCCGATCACGCCGCAGCACCAGGAGGAGCTCTACAACATCCTGGACACCGCGGGCGATCTCGAGTGCCTGATCGTTTCCGGCTCCGTGCCTCCCAAAGCTACGCCCGACTTCCTGGCTCAGGTCATGGAGCACGCTCAGGCTCGTGGCGCCGACGTCGTCCTGGACCTGTCCTCCGACAAGCTCAAGGAGCTCGCTCACAAGAAGCCGCTTCTCATCAAGCCGAACCATCACGAGATGAAGGCCATCTTCGGCGTGCCGGTCGACACCGACGACGAGGTCCGCGTTGCCATGAAGATGGCTCACGACGCCGGCGTTCAGAACGTGCTGCTCACCCGTGGTAGCCGCGGCGACGCTTACTTCTCCAACGGCGAGGACATCTGGTACGCCAAGCGTGAGTTCAACATCAAGCTGGTTTCTTCCGTCTGCGCCGGCGATTGCACCCTCGCTGCGTTCCTGCACAAGTGGTACAGGGATCGCGACAACGTCGAGGAGGCCATGAAGCTCGCTATGGCCACCGGCGCTAACGTTGCCGAGTCCGTCGGCATTGGCGACTTTGGTCACGTCGACGAGTACAGCAAGCGCGTTGCTGTCCGCAAGCTCGATCGTCAGTAATCGAAACGCGACATATTCGTGCACATGCGGCGCCCCGGTTTCGGCTGGGGCGCCTTTTTGTTCCGCCACAGGGGAGAGGTGTCCCGCCGTACTTCATCGCTTCCACACCGTTCACCGAGTTGTCCTAGCCTTTTACCGATGCGTGGAATATACTTTCATTAACACGTTGCTTCGTGAAAGGAACATTCATGATTTACACGCTCACTGCAAATCCCGCCATTGACTACAACATCGCCTGCGACGGTCTTGACGCCAACACCGTCACGCGTACCCGCAACGCCGTCTACACGCCCAACGGCAAGGGCCTCAACGTCTCGTTTACGCTTGACCACTACGGTGTCGACACCACGATCCTGGGTTTCTTCGCCGGCTTCTCGGGTGAGTTCATCGTTAAGGGCGCCGAGGCCCTGGGCGTGCCCGTCAAGCCTGTGTGGACCGACGGCATCACGCGCGTCAACGTGTTCCTTAATGCCGGCCCCGACACTGAGTACAACATGGTCAACGCTGGTGCCGCCATCAACGAGGCCAATGAGCAGGAGATGTTTGAGCTCATCGATTCGCTCGATGACATGACCTGCCTGGTTATCAGCGGCTCGCTGCCTCCCAACACTTCCGAGGGCTTCCTGGCCGAGGTCCTGCGCCGCGTCAAGGCCAAGGGGGCCGAGTTCGTCCTCGATATCTCGAGCCATCAGCTGGCAGACCTTATTGCCATGGAGCCGCTGCTGATCAAGCCCAATGACGACGAGCTGCTCGACATCTTTGGCATTAAGGTGAGCGGTGGCGACGACGAGTCCGTCAAGGGCGCGATGGCCGAGCTGCACGCCAAGGGCGCCAAGAATGTACTGCTGACCCTTGGTGGCGATGGCGCGTATTTCTCCAACGGCGAGCACATCTGGTTTGCCAACCGCACCTTCGACGTCAAGCTGCTGTCGACCGTCTGCGCCGGCGATTCCTCGCTCGCTGCCTTCCTGTCCGTGTGGCACGACGCTCCCGAGCGCGTCGAGGACGCCCTGCGCCTTTCGATGGCCACTGGCGCCAACGTGGTCGAGTGCCCCGGTCTGGGGGATTTTGCCAAGGTGGACGAATATAAGAAGCACATCGAGGTTCGCCAGGTCTGCTAGTTCCGGCACCTTGTCTGAATAGTTTGATTATTTCGCATCCGTCTTAGACTAGGACGGATGCGTTTTTGTTTATCGGACTTGCGTGTGCAGTGGAGGCTGTTTCTTGCTAGACTTCTTGCAGACGCAATCGATAGCCAATTTGATAGTCGCAGGAGGCCATAGGCATGTGCAATGTTTCGCTCAACGGTACTCAACCGTCCGATGCGTCCCTGCGCGTCCTGCGCGCGCTTGAAGCGGCTGGTCTTGAGGCTTGGTACGTGGGCGGTTGGGTGCGCGACGCCCTTATGGGGTACCCCAGCCACGATGTTGATATGTGCTGTAGCGGCCTGTGGCAGGAGTCCAAAGCGGCGCTCGAGGCCGCCGGCATCGCGGTTGTGGAATCGGGCATTAAATTTGGCGGAATCACGGCTATTTCCGATGGCGAGCGTATCGAGGTCACCACGTACCGTCTGGATGGCTTTTACACCGATGGTCGTCATCCCCAGAGTGTGGAGCGTGCCGCCTCGCTCGAGGACGATCTGGCGCGCCGCGACTTTACCGTCAATGCCATGGCCTGGCATCCCGAGCGCGGGCTTGTCGACCGCTACGACGGCCAGGGTGACTTGGAGCGCAAGCTGATTCGCGCTGTCGGCGATCCCAAGCGTCGCTTTAACGAGGACGCCCTGCGCATGCTGCGTGCGGTGCGCTTTGCCTGCCGTCTGGACTTTATGATTGAGCCCGAGACCAAGCGTGCGCTTGCCGAGTGCGCGCCGCTGCTCGATGCCGTTGCGCGTGAGCGTGTGGGTATTGAGCTCGAGGGCATTCTTTCGACCGGTCATGGGGGAGACGCGATGCTCCGCTATCCTGAGCTCATCTGCGCCGCCGTGCCCGAGTTGGCAGCGGGTCGCGGGTTTGATCAGCGCAGTGTCTATCATGCGTTTAACGTCTACGTGCATATCGCCCGTGTGCTGACGGTGGCGGGGGAGCTCGCGCTGTGTGAC
>CABRFW010000122.1 GCA_902470265.1 uncultured Collinsella sp. | reverse complement strand
CATGGCGGAATTTGAAGTTGAGCGTGTTGGAGGAGAGCTTAAACGTTTTGGCGTTGAGGGCTCTGAGGTGCCGTTTAAGGTCGTGTCTCCATACGAGCCCGCTGGCTCCCAGCCTAAGGCCATTGAGTCGCTTGTGCAGGGCGTGAGGGACGGAGATCGCTATCAGGTTTTGCTGGGCGTGACTGGTTCGGGCAAGACCTTCACGATGGCTAAGACTATTGAGGCCCTGGGGAAGCCGACGCTGGTTATGGCTCCCAATAAAACGCTTGCCGCTCAGCTTGCGAGCGAGCTCAAGGAATTCTTCCCTGACAACGCCGTGGTCTATTTTGTGTCGTACTACGATTACTATCAACCCGAAGCGTATGTGCCGCAAAGCGATACGTATATCGAGAAGGATTCCTCGATTAACGAAGAAGTTGAGATGCTGCGACATCAGGCGACCGCATCGCTGCTATCTCGACGCGATGTGATCGTCGTCGCATCGGTCTCGTGTATCTATGGCATTGGCTCTCCCGAGGACTATGCGGGCCTAGCTCCGAACGTCGACAAGAAGGTGCCGCTCGAGCGCGATGACTTTATCCATGCGCTTATCGATATCCAGTACGATCGCAATGACTATGATTTAGCACGTGGCACCTTCCGCGTGCGCGGCGATGTCGTCGACGTGTATCCACCCTATGCCGAGCATCCGTTGCGGTTTGAGTTCTTTGGCGACGAGGTTGAGCTGATTGCCGAGATCGACGAGGTTACCGGCGAGATGCTACGTGAGTACGAGGCCATTCCCGTGTGGCCGGCCTCGCACTACGTGACTGAGAAGCCTAAGGTCAAAGCGGCTCTGAAATCAATCAGTGAAGAGTGCGAGAAGCGTGTGGCCGAGCTCAAGGCGACTGATAAGCTGCTCGAGGCACAGCGTCTGCAGCAGCGCACCGACTATGATCTTGAGATGCTCGAGACGATGGGCTTTTGCAACGGCATCGAGAACTACTCGCGTCATCTGGACGGTCGAAAACCGGGCGAGCCACCGTTTACCCTGATCGATTACTTTCCTAAGGACATGCTCTGCATCATCGATGAGAGCCATGTGACGGTGCCGCAGATCCGCGGCATGCACGAAGGTGACCGCTCGCGTAAGGTGACGCTGGTGGAGCACGGTTTTCGTCTGCCTTCGGCACTCGATAACCGCCCGCTTCGTTTCGATGAGTTTGAGGCAAGGATCCCCCAGTTTATCTATGTTTCGGCCACGCCGGGCGACTACGAGCTGCGGGTGAGCCAAAACGACGTGGAGCAGATTATTCGTCCGACCGGCCTGCTCGACCCCAAGATTGACGTGCGTCCAGTTCGCGGTCAGATTGACGATCTTGAGGACGAGATTCGCGAGCGCGTTGCCCGCAAGGAGCGCGTGCTGGTGACCACGTTGACCAAGCGCATGGCCGAGGACCTGACCGACCATCTGCTTGATGCGGGCATTAAGGTCAATTACATGCATTCTGATACGGCGACAATGGACCGTGTCGAGATCCTGCGAACGCTGCGCGAGGGCAAGATCGATGTTCTCGTTGGCATCAACCTGCTTCGCGAGGGCTTGGATCTCCCCGAGGTCTCACTGGTGGCAATTCTCGATGCCGATAAGGAAGGATTCTTGCGCAACCGCCGTTCGCTGATTCAGACGATTGGCCGCGCGGCCCGTAACGCCGATGGCGAAGTCATCATGTATGCGGACGTTGTGACCGATTCGATGAAAGAGGCCATCGAGGAGACGCAGCGCCGTCGCGAGATTCAGATGGCATATAACGAAGAGCATGGCATTGTGCCCAAGACAGTGCGCAAGGCCATCAACGACATCTCAAGTTTTATTGCCGAGGCCGAAAAAACTGTGGGTTCCAAGGGGCGCTCGAAGGGCGACTCTCTTGGTCATGGCGCATTCTATACGCCCGATGAGTCGGGCGAGGGCGGCGTGCCGGAAACGGTGGCGCCCGAGCAGACACTTGCGGAGCAGTTGGAAGAACTGCCGCATGACGAGCTTGTGCGGATCGTCGAAACCATGGAAGAGGATATGCGCAACGCTTCTGCCGCCATGGACTTTGAGGAGGCGGCGCGCCTGCGCGATGCCGTCGTTCAGATTCGGGCGATGCTCGAGGGTGCGTCTGAGGACGAGACGATCGAGCGCTTACGTTCGCAGGCCCGCAAGGGTTCCACGTTCGCATCGGGCAGAAAACGCCAGGGTACACGGTTTAAGAAATAGCGAACAGGCCCCGAGTTCCCTGTGGAGCTCGGGGCCTGTGTCTTTTGCGCGCTGGAATTCGTGCGTTAGAGGTCCGCGATCAGGGCTTCGGCACAACGGATGCCGTCGGTGGCCGCGCTCATGATGCCGCCGGCATATCCAGCTCCCTCGCCACAAGGGTAGAGGCCCGGGGTCGACACGGCATGGCACGTTCGGTCTCGGGTGACAGTGACAGGTGAGCTCGAACGAGTCTCCACGCCGGTAAGAACGGCATCGGGACGGTCGTAGCCTCGTAGCTTTTTTCCGAGTAGGGGAAGTCCCAGGCGGAGCGACTCGACGATATGCTGCGGTAGGGCTTCGTCAATTGCCGTCCAGGTCACACCGAGCGGATAGGTGGGCTTTACCTTTCCGGGCGCCTTGCTGGCGCGTCCTGCGAGGAAATCTCCGACGAGTTGTGCCGGTGCGTTCCAGTTGGAACCGCCCAGGCGATAGGCGGCCGCCTCGCAGGCACGCTGGAGCTCGATGCCGGCGAGCGGGTCATCGTTGGGAAGGTCCTCAGGCGTGACGTTAACGAGCAGGGCGGCATTTGCGTTGCGTCCGTCGCGGGCATTGAGACTAGCCCCGTTGACGCACAGATGGCACGGTTCTGAAGAGGCGGCAACAACCTGTCCGCCGGGGCACATGCAAAACGAGAACACGCTGCGGCCGTTGGGAAGATGGGCAACAAGTTTGTAGGGGGCCGCCCCGAGCGCTGGATGTCCCGCCGAGGCTCCATATTGGGCTCTGTCGATGTCGCGTTGCGGATGCTCGATGCGAACGCCCATGGCAAAGGTCTTTTGTGCGAGGGCCACGTTGTGGTCCTTAAGGAGCTCAAAAATATCGCGAGCAGAATGCCCGCAGGCGAGGATGAGGTGCTTTGTCTCGATTGGCTCGTAAGCGGCGTCTTGGGACGATTGGACATCAATACCGGTGATGGCGCCAGACGCGTCGATGCGAATGTCGACGAGCTTCGTTCGATAACGGACGACACCTCCGAGCTGCTCGATGCGCTGGGATATAGCGGTGACAACCTTGGGAAGGATGTCGGAGCCAATGTGCGGCTTGGCATCCCACAGAATATCGCGGGGCGCACCCGCCTCGACGAAGGTTTCGAGGATAAGGCGATGGGCGGGATTTTTTGTTCCCGTATTGAGCTTGCCGTCCGAGAAGGTCCCCGCGCCGCCCAGACCAAACTGAATATTGCTCTCGGGGTCGAGGATGCGCTCCTTTAGAAAGAGGTCGATCGTCTGCGAGCGGCGAAATGCCGGGTCGCCGCGCTCGATAAGCAAGGGCTTAAGACCTGCTTCGGCGAGCGTGAGCGCAGCGAAAAGGCCGGCGCATCCGGCGCCGACAACGACGGGGCGCTCTTTGGATGCGTCGGAAATGGGGGAGGGGAATGAAGGCTCATCGTCTTCTATCGCGCGTACGAGCGAGCGGTCACGTTCGGAAACGCTGTCGACCGCTTCTCGCTCGAGGTGGGGACTAGTCAGCTCAACACGAAAGCTCAGGATAAAATGGACGTCTCGTTTTTTGCGAGCGTCGATTGACTTGCGGTGGAGTTCGATGGACTTGATCTCGGAGTCCTTGCAACGTAGGATGCGCTTGGCGACTCGCTTGCCAACAATGAGGCAGGTATTTTCATCGCCGGCTTCATCGAGCGACGCGTTGACTTGGGTGATTTCGATCATCGAGGTCTCCTTAGAGGCAAGAAAGAGGCCGTCCGGTATCCCAGACGGCCCGAATGCGTTTTTGATTATAGACTGCGCGGCTACAGGCTGCTTGCAGCGCGAATGCCCGAGAGCCAGGCCCACGCAAGGTTAAAGCCTCCGCAATCGGCGTCGATGTCGAGCGCTTCGCCGCAGACGTAAAGCGGGGCGTCGACAACGCTGCGCGCGCGTAGACTGGGTGTTGAGATGCTCTCGACAGATACGCCACCACGCGTGACCTGCGCCGAGCGCTCCTCGGCTGTTCCCTCGACGAGCAACTTAAAGTGCTTGAGGATCGAGACCAGGTGGATGACATCGTTGGAGCCTGGATGGCACTGCTCGAACGCTGTACAGACGACGCGGGAGAGTTGCGGGGCGAGCATGCCGTCGAGCCAACGGGGATCGCGGGGCGAAAAGCCGCCGAGCAGCTCAACGCGCCGGTTGAGCATATCGAGCAGCTCGTCTTTGGAGAGGTCGGGGAAAACGTCGAGCAGGATCGTATCGCCGCGCTGGATACGACGGGAGAGGTTGAAGACAGCGACGCCCGAGATGCCGAAGGCTCGAAACAGTACTTCACCGTCTTCGTGCCAGAGCTCACTATGGTTACGGGTGAGCGTCAAGCGGGCGCGGACGCGCAGACCATCCAACGTCTTGAGTGCCGCCCGATCGCCAACGACCGTTGCCGATACGGGGCAGAGGATGGGGCGCAGCGAAGTGAGGGGGAGGCTAAACGTATCGGCGATACCGGTGGGGTTGCCGCCCGTGGCGATAATTACGGCATGTGCCTGCAGGGCCTCGTTCTTGCGAGGGACATCGGCGAGCGCTTTCCGAAGCGAGCGGAGCTCCGATTTTCGGTCGTCGTGCTTTTTTGCCTTGAGCGCCCGCGCTGGACGGTCTATTTGGAGTGCCCAGCCTTCGGAAACTTTGTGCGCCGAGGCAACGTTGGCTCCGCAGATTAAGGTGATACCTAGGCGGTTGCAAACGTTGAGAAGCGCGTCGCGCACCGATTCGGCGCGAAGGGAGCGCGGGTACAGCCGGCCTTCCTCGGAGGTTGTCATGATGCCCAGCGAGGAGAAGAAACCCATAAGCTCTTGTTCGGGCTGGGGGCCCATGACGGATTCGACGAATGCGGGGTGGTTATACCGCTGAGGATCAATCGATTCGTTGGAGAGGTTGCAGCGGCCGTTACCGGTCGCAAGGAGCTTAAGGCCGCAGGCGACATCGCGCTCAACGATGCAGACGCTTTTGCCAGCACGTGCGGCCGTAATGGCGG
>CABRFW010000121.1 GCA_902470265.1 uncultured Collinsella sp. | reverse complement strand
CCTGGTCGAGAAGAACGGCGACAAGATCGACACCGACAAGCTTTCCAAGAAGCTCGGCTGCCCGGTTATGATGATCTCGGCTCTTAAGAACAAGGGCATCACGGAGCTGTTCGAGCAGGTCAAGAAGTCCGCTGCCACCAAGGGCCAGGTGCCGGAGCACAAGTTCGACTCCTCCATCGAGGACGTTCTGTCCCACATCGAGAACAACCTTCCGGCGAGCGTTCCCGCCAACAAGCGCCGCTACTACGCCGTCAAGCTGTTCGAGCGCGATGCGGACGCCTGCAAGCTCATCAACCTCAGCAAGGAGAAGGCCGCTCGCGTAGAGCAGCTGGTCGCCCAGTGCGAGCAGGATTGCGACGACGACGCCGAGTCCATCATCACCGGCGAGCGCTACGGCGTCATCGCCCACATCATCGACGAGTGCATGACCAAGGCTCCTGCCAAGATGAGCACCTCCGAGAAGATCGACCGCGTGGTTACCAACCGTATCCTGGGTCTGCCGATCTTTGTGGTCATCATGTTCTGCGTGTACTACATCGCCGTCTCCACCCTGGGCGGCACGGTGACCGACTTCACCAACGACCAGCTCTTTGGTACCGATGGCTGGTACGTGCTCGGTCAGGGTCGCGACGCCTATGACGCAGCTGTTGAGGCTGCGGGCGACGATGCCGACTCGGTTGACCCGGCGCAGTACGGCCCCTATGTCCCGGGTATCACCACCGTGGTGCACGATGCCCTCGTGGCGGGCGGCACTGAGGACGGCGGTCTGGTCGATTCGCTGGTCTGCGACGGCATCGTCGGCGGTCTGGGTGCCATCTTCGGCTTTGTGCCGCAGATGTTCTTGCTCTTTGTGATGCTGTCCTTCCTGGAGGACTGCGGCTACATGGCCCGCGTCGCCTTCATCATGGACCGCGTGTTCCGCCGCTTTGGCCTGTCCGGTAAGTCCTTCATCCCCATGCTCGTGTCCTCGGGCTGCGGCGTCCCCGGCGTCATGGCCACCAAGACCATCGAGAACGAGAAGGACCGCCGCATGACGGTCATGACCACCACGTTCATCCCCTGTGGCGCTAAGCTGCCGATCATCGCCCTGCTCATGGGCTCCATCATCGGTGACTCTTCCACCACCGCCGCGTGGATCAGCCCGCTGTTCTACTTCCTGGGCGTCTTTGCCGTCATCGCTTCGGGCCTCATGCTCAAGAAGACCAAGCTCTTCGCCGGCCGCCCGACCCCGTTTGTCATGGAGCTCCCGGCTTATCACTTCCCGGCGATCCGCTCTTGGGCGCTGCACGTGTGGGAGCGCTGCTGGGCCTTTATCAAGAAGGCCGGCACGATCATCTTCGCCTCTACCGTCGTGGTGTGGTTCCTCTCCAACTTTGGTAGCTACAACGGCTCCTTTGGCTTCCTGCCTGCGATGGACGGCATCCCCGAGGAGTTCATGGACTACTCCGTGCTCGCCATGCTGGGCAACCTGGTCGCTTGGATCTTCGCCCCGCTCGGCTTTAGCACCTGGCAGGCAACCGCGCTGACTGTCTCTGGCCTCGTCGCCAAGGAGAACGTCGTCGCCACCGCCGGCTCGCTGCTGTCCGTCGCCGACGCGGGCGAGACCGACCCGAGCCTGTGGACCGCGTTTGCCGGCATGTTCCCCACCATGGGCGCCTGCGTTGCCTTCGGCGCGTTCAACCTGCTGTGCGCTCCGTGCTTTGCCGCTATGGGTACCATCCGCAACCAGATGGATTCCGGCAAGTGGACCGCGATTGCCCTCGGCTACGAGTGCGCCTTCGCTTGGGTGATCGGCCTGTTCATCAACCAGTTCTATAACCTGCTTGTCCTTGGGCAGTTTGGCTTCTGGACGGTTGTGGCTATCGTGCTGCTGGTCGCGATGCTCTTCCAGATTTTCCGTCCTATGCCCAAGCACGCTTGGACCGACGAGGACGAGACCAACACTGTTTCCGCTGCAGTTTCCGCCTAAGTCCGAATAAGGATCAACCCCTTTCCACGAGCCCGGGTGTCTCAGTGACACTCGGGCTTTTTGACGCAATGGGGGGACAGATTGCTTTGCTCCAGAAGTAAGATGTGGCGTTTCCGCAGATAAAACCGACCAAATATACCTGTCCCTATTTGGTAGGTGGAGAATGGGGTAAAGTAAGTGATGGTTAACTAGAGGAGGCTTGCTATGGCACCTATCGATATTGTTGTACTGGCTGTTATCGGTATTGCGTTTGTCGCGGTATGCGTGCGCATCTACCGCAAGGGCACCTGCGCCGACTGCGCTCAGGGTGGCGTTTGCACGGGGCATTGCTCCAACAAAAAGACGTGCGCCGCACTTAAGGGCGTAGACAAAATCGCCGAAGACTTGGGCCGCGGTATCAAATAAGGTCCGGACATCCAAGCGCTCCGCGGGCATCCGTTCGCGGGGCGCTTTGTGCATTTGAGGGAGAGCACGGCGAGTCGAAGAGTATTTTTGGGGTATCGTTAACTGGACTATTAATTGGCAACTTATCTATAACGGAGTAACCGCATGAGCGCTCGCGTAACCATGAAGGACATAGCCGCCGAGCTTGGCGTTTCCATCAATACCGTGCACAAGGCTCTGACGGGAAAGGCCGGCGTGAGCGAATCCGTGCGCGCCAAGGTGAACGCTAAGGCCGAGGCCATGGGCTATCACCGCAATACAAGTGCCTCAAGCCTGCGCCGCAAGGATATCAATCTGGTGTTTTGCCTGCCCCGCGCATCGCGCGAGGGAGCGTACTTTTTCCGTTACCTGTGGGAAGGCTGCAATCGCTTTGAACAGGAGGTCATCGACCGGGGCATTACGGTTGAGCGCGTTGAATTTGGCGTGGGCGGCTACGCTGATGCACTCGAGCAAATCGACGAGCGTCTGCAGGTGGGCGAGAAGATTGATGGCTTGCTCGCCTATGCGCCGGGCGATGACCGCGCAACCGAGCTTTTGGGGCAGATCGCCGAGGCGGGCGTGACGATTGAGCTTGTCGACGGCGACCGTCCGCATTTGAATCGTTTGGGTGCGAGCTTGGCCGATTATTCGACGGCAGGCAGCCTTATGGCCGAGCAGGCGGCAAACCTGGTCCATGCTTCTGGGGCCGACGCCCGCGTGCTCCTTTTGACAGGCGACCCATATACCGATTCGCACTATCTAACCGCCCGCGCCTTCCACAATTACCTGCGCGAACGTGATATTCCATGGCAGGTTGAGGATCTTGCAGGTGCCCATGCGCAAGTCAAACAACTCGAGCATGAGCTCGAAAAGCGCTTGAGTGCGCCGGACGCCCCCGAACTTATCTGTAGCGTTTTTGCCGTTGGTTCCGAAGTGGTTGCCGACGCGCTCGTCTCGACCGGCAAGGCCGGTCAGGTCATGGTGATCGGCAACGACCTGTTTCCCGAAAGTGCTCTGGCCTTGCGCCGCGGTATCTTTACCAATATTGTCTATAAGGACCCGACGAGCCTGGCGTATCGCGGCGCTAAGACGCTGGGCGATTATCTGCTGTGGGGAAGGACCCCGACGGTGCCCGTCCAGAAGGGCGCCGTCGAGATGGTATTTGCCAGCAATATCGACCGCTACTGCGAACTTGCGGGTATTTAGCCGATTGAGCAGGTACCCCCTCTTGCGACGTGCATTTTTGGGAGTATTCAGCATTGGCATGCCCTGAATGAGGTGCAGAACGACTGTTTTAAGTGCCCCCGATGGCGTAATTTGCCATCGGGGGCACTTTTTATGCCAATCGGGCGCTATCTGCGTTCCAAATAGGACGCTGAGGATGGCGCACGGCGCGCTCCAATGCTGAATACTCCCAAAAATGCACGTCGGGACATGACCCACCTGAGCAAAAGCGCTCAAGTTCGGTGTTCGGGGACGCCAACCAGTCCGCAATGCATGTAAGTCACATCTCCAACAACCGTTGAACGGGCAAAATCTACCGTTCACCCCGTGGTGGTTAGGTGAACGTTCACCTTTTGAGGTGCAATGGATTAGTATAGTGAACGTTCACCTAAAGGATAACGAGCGCGCCGTGCGCCCGCCTTGCCAGCAAAGGGGCTGTTTGATGAAAAACTTTATGGACGATCAGGATTTCCTGCTGAGCACCAAGACCGGCGAGGAGCTGTTCCACAACTTTGCCGAGGGCATGCCCATCGTCGACTACCACTGCCACATTTCTCCCAAGGAGATCTGGGACGACAAGCGTTTCGAGAACATCACCGAGGTTTGGCTGGGCGGCGACCACTACAAGTGGCGCCTGATGCGTGCCAACGGCGTCGACGAGCGTTTTATCACTGGCGACGCCCCTGCTCGCGAGAAGTTCCAAAAGTGGGCCGAGACCCTGGGTCGCTGCGTTGGCAACCCCGTCTTTGAGTGGAGCCACCTGGAGCTTAAGCGCTACTTTGGCTACGAGGGCGTCCTCAACGGCAAGACTGCCCAGGAGGTTTGGGACCTTGCCAACGCCAAGCTCGCCGAGGCTAGCTTCACTTGCCGCAACCTGATCAAGCAGTCCAACGTCCGCATGATCTGCACTACTGACGACCCCGCCGACAGCTTTGAGTGGCACAAGAAGATTGCAGCCGACGACAGCTTTGACGTTCAGGTCGTTCCCGCCATGCGCCCCGACGCCGCCCTGCGCATCGAGCGTGGCCAGGAGTTTGCCGACTACTGCAGGCACCTCTCCGAGGTTGCCGGCGTTGAGGTCAGCGACTTCGAGGGCATGAAGGCCGCCATCTCCAAGCGCTACGACGTTGCTCACGAGCTGGGCTGCCGCGCATCCGACCACGCACTCGACTACGTTATGTACGTCCCGGCTACCGCCGACGAGATCGAGGCCATCTTTGCCAAGGGCCTGGCTGCCGAGCCGCTTACCGAGGAAGAGATCCTCAAGTACAAGACCGCCTTTATGCAGTTTGTCGCTGGCGAGTATGTCCGCTTGGGCTGGGCCATGCAGCTGCACTTTGGCTGCAAGCGCGACAACAACCGCGCCATGTTCGCCAAACTCGGTCCCGACACCGGCTACGACTGCATCTCCAACTACACGCCGTCCGACCAGCTCGCCGATTTCCTCAACTCCATCCAGGAGACCTGCGGCCTGCCCAAGACCATCCTGTACAGCCTGAACCCCATCGATAACACCATGATCGATACCGTCATGGGTTGCTTCCAGGAGGCTCCGACTGCCGGTAAGATCCAGAACGGCTCCGCCTGGTGGTTCAACGACAACGAGGTCGGCATGCGCGAGCAGCTTACGGCTC
>CABRFW010000120.1 GCA_902470265.1 uncultured Collinsella sp. | reverse complement strand
TTCGGCGGCATGACCAGAAGGTCAATGCCGCCTTGTTTCAAGGCACCTTGCTCGCCCTGGCGGGTTTTCGCTGACTTCGCCAAAACATCGGCGTTGTCCGACTAGTCGTTTTGGCACTTGGGGACACTCCTTGTGCTGATAGTCGTTGGGGACGTTCTTGTTTGCCTAGTCATTTAAGAACGTCCCCAACGACTAACTTAAGAACGTCCCCAACGACTAACTTAAAACTATGCCGGATTACGGGGCTGAACGACGGATTGCCGACCATGCCGAAATTGGTAAAAAGAAAACCGCAGGTAGAAGGCTCGCTATGATTTGAAAATAGGGGGTGTGGTTGGCTCATTCAGGTTCAGCCCCGTAATCCGGCATAGTTTTGAAATGGCACTGAATAAGTGGCGGCAAATGAGCCGCAATGAAGCAAGCTAGCCCCTCGTTTCCGAAACCTTTCCGCAACAATCTGCTCTTCGCACTGCTCGACTCCGCTCGCAACGTCCCCTGCGCTACACTTAGTTGCACTGTGGCGCCGTTGCGCCGCGCCCGACCTAAGGGGGACTCTCATGAAGAATACTCAGCTGCTGCTGATTAACGATATGTGCGGCTACGGCAAGGTCGCGCTTTCCGCCATGCTGCCGGTGCTGTCTCACATGGGCTACCGTATCCATAACCTGCCGACGGCGCTCGTTTCCGACACGCTCAACTATCCCAAGTTCTACATCCACGACACCACCGAGTACGTGCGCCAGAGCCTCGCCATCTGGGAGGAGCTCGGCTTTGAGTTCGACGCCATCTCGACCGGCTTTATCGTGACCGAGGAAGAGACGCGCATCATCTCGGACTTTTGCCACCGCCGTGCGCAAAAGGGCACCAAGGTGTTCGTCGACCCCATCATGGGCGACAACGGCAAGCTCTACGCCGGCGTGCCCGAGTCCACGATCGGTCTCATGCGCAGCCTGCTCGAGTGCGCCGACTATGCGGTGCCAAACTACACCGAGGCGTGCCTGCTCACCGATACGCCCATTGCCGAGCAAATCACGCCCGATGAGGGCCGCACTCTTGTGGATGCCGTGCGTGCCCTGGGCGCCAAGTCGGTGGTCATTACGAGCGCTGTGGTCGACGGTGCGAATGTCGTCA
The DNA here is from genome assembly GCA_902470265.1 of uncultured Collinsella sp. Taxonomy (GTDB): domain Bacteria; phylum Actinomycetota; class Coriobacteriia; order Coriobacteriales; family Coriobacteriaceae; genus Collinsella. Next base: position 4,127 of record CABRFW010000120.1, on the reverse strand, counting down.
TCGGTTACGACCATGTGGCGGGGGAGTACTTCACGATTCCCTTCGACCTGATCCCGGTCTATTTCCCGGGCACGGGCGACACGTTCTCGGCGGTGCTCGTCGGCCGCGTTATGGCAGGCTGGAGTCTGCAGCGCGCGACGTCCGATGCCATGCGCGTGGTGGCAGAGCTTATCGAACGCAATGCCGACCAAGAGGACAAATCGGCCGGCCTTCCCATCGAGGCCTGCCTGGATGTGATCGACCATGAGTAACGCCGGCGAGGGCGGCATCAGGCCTGCGGGCGAGAGCAAGCCGCTCGGCGCGTCGCGTGGCAAGCGTCCGCGTATCCGCGTGAGCTGCGTGGACCAGCTGGGTGCGTGCCGCTGCCACCATGGTCACAAGCCGGGCGACGTTTTTGACTTCGACCGAGACCGCGGCAAGATGTGCGCCATGGCCTGCCACGTGGGCTTTCCCTATATCGATATCCTGCGCTATGGCGGAACTGTGCCTGGCAACGAGCCCGGTACGGCAAAGTTCTGCTGCCCCGAGGTCGATACGCTGAACGTCTGGCTTGCCGAGATCGTTGACGAGTAGTCGAGCGCAATGTGTCAAAGGGACAGCCCCTTTGACACATTCGCCGGTGGTGCCCCTTCTTTTGCTTATAATCTCAAATCTCTGCATTTCATTTGATTTTAGGTTCTAAAAATTCTGCGTTTCATAGATAATCAAGCGTATAAAACTTTGCATTTCATTTGATGACACCGAGGGGAGAGCCTATGCTGCGCAGGAAAATAGCGGCAGAGCTGGAGCGTTGGCTGAAGTCTTCCGAGCAAAAGGCCTTGTTCATCACGGGTTCTCGCCAGATTGGCAAAAGCTATTCGATTCGCGCGTTTGGCAAAGCCAACCATGCAACCTACATCGAGCTTAACCTCATGGAAAACCGCCAGGCAAAAGATGCTCTTCTCGAGGCGCGGAATGCCGATGATTTCATCAGCAGGGTGACGCTTCTTTCGGGAAAGTCGATTGCACCAGGCAAAACGCTCGTGTTTATCGATGAGGTCCAAGAGGCCCCCGACATCATGACGATGGCAAAGTTCCTTGTTGAGGACGGGAGGTGCCGCTGGGCGTTTTCGGGGTCAATGCTCGGGACTCAGTTCAAGGGCGTCAGGTCCTATCCCGTGGGGTATGTTCGCGAGCTTAGGATGTTCCCGCTCGATTTTGAGGAGTTTTGCTGGGCAATCGGGGTGAGCGAGGGGGCTCGTCAAACGATACGTGACGCGTGTATCAGCGAGAGGCCCATTCCTGATTACATTCATGACGCGATGATGGCAAACTTCAGGACCTATACCGTTGTCGGCGGAATGCCGGAGGTCGTGCAGCGTTTCCTTGACACGCAGGGCGACCTTGCCTCTGTTCGTCAGCTACAGTCAGAGCTCAACGAACAGTACCGGCGGGATATCTCCAAGTATGCAAGCGGGCGAGCCCTGCAGGTGCAGAGCATCTACGATCAGCTCCCTATTATGCTCGAGGGCGAAAACAAGCGCTTCGTGCTCAATTCCATTGACCCCAAGGCTTACTACGAGAAGTATCAGCGAGATTTTGTATGGCTTGTCGATGCCGGCGTTGCTCTCAAAGCCGATATCGTAACCGAGCCAAAATCGCCCCTGCTCAAGACGGCGCGGCCATCGCAGTTCAAGCTATATCAATCGGATACGGGCATGTTGATGGCGCGCTACCCCGTTGGAGTCGCCCAAGCGGCGTATCTTGATAGCAAGGAGCCCAATCTGGGCGGCATTTACGAAAACGTGGTGGCCCAGCAGCTGGCCGCCCAAAATCGCCAGCTTTACTACTATCAGACAAAAAAGCGCGGTGAAGTGGACTTTGTGGTCGATGGACCGGATGGGACGGCTGTTCCGATCGAGGTTAAATCGGGCTCCTATTACCACGCGCACGCTGCGCTCGGTCATGTGCTTGATACGGCTGAATATGGCGTAAGGCTCGGGATTGTTTTCTCAAGAGGCAACGTTGAGCGCAACGGAGCGGTTCTCTATTTGCCGCTATATGCGACCTGGGCCCTTTCGGATGTTTTGGGCGACTCCTGCGCCGAGGGGATAAAGCTGGAGGTCAAGCCGGTCTAGGGCCAGTCCCGGATGTGACAAAGGGGCAGTTCCTTTGTCACATTCATGAGCGTGGATTATCTCCCGTTTAGAGCGTGGTTCGTGCGCCCACGAACCTACAGCTGCTCGAGCATGGCGGTGCAGCCGGCGATCACGTCGCGGTAGGTGGCATCGAAATTGCCGGTGTACCAGGGATCGGCCACGTCGCCGGGGCGATCAGTCCAATCGAGCAAGCGCGTAATCTTGCCGTCAGGGTCGTCGCCAAAGATGCGACGCAGGCCACGCGCGTTCTCAGCATCCATATAGACAATATGGTCCCAGTCGCCATACTCCGCGCGACGCACCTGACGTGCGCGATGTGCGACGACGGGAATCCCGACTTCGCGCAGCTTGGCGACCGTGCCATGATGCGGCGGGTTGCCAATCTCCTCGGTCGAGGTCGCAGCGGAATCGATGACAAATTCGCCCTCGCGCCCGGCGCGGCGCACCAACTCGGTAAACACCGACTCAGCCATCGTCGAGCGGCAGATGTTGCCATGGCAGATAAAAAGAACGCGTTGCACAGGGTTTCCTTTCTAGACAGGGCCGTACGGCCTGCGGTGGCACTGTAACACAGCCCTTTTCAATGAAGCCAACTGCGCAGAGTGGAGGATGACGCAGCTCACGCCCATCGTCTGATGTAAAGCGGGCAAAAACGTTTTCCACGAAGACAGGGGTGCTCAAGATTTCATGTGTTCCAGATACATGAAATCGAAGAAAAACGTGTATCTGAAATACACGAAATTGCACTGCTGAAGCTTCCAGGCGGATAAACACTACTTGTATGGGACGGTTTTCACCGGTTGCTCGCCACCTTGGGCTATGTTCGCTCCTATGCCTGCATCCGGAGCTGTGCTGATTGACGACGGCGCTCCCAGCGAGCCAGCTTAATCGTCACCAGCGTGAGGGCCCAGGCCACAAGCGAGAACGCGGCGCCCACTGCGCCCACGTACGCAATGCCAACGCTGCTTACCACGGCGCCGCCCACCGCGGTGCCAAACGAAATGCCGACGTTAAACGCCATGGGCTCAACCGAACTTGCGAGTACCATCGACTTGGGATGGCGGCTGCGTGCCACGTCCATAAAGTGCGTGATGCACGACACCGAGAACAGGTACATGAGCAGTGCCAAGCTAAAGACAAAGACCAGCGCGAGCGGCATGGTGCCGCCCACAGCAAACAGTCCGAGTAACGCCGCAGCCTGCAGCACAAACGTCACAAGCAGCGCCTTCATGCCAAAGCGCGCGTCGATCCATCCGCCCAGGATGTTCGAGATCAGGCAGAACACGCCATAGGCCATAAGTGTGGTGCTCGCCTGAACGGTATCCATGCCCAGCACCTGCTCCAGATAAGGCGTCACGTAGCCGTAGAATACGTAGACCGAGCCCACGCCAAACAAGAAGATGAGCATGCCGGTGATGATACTCGGCTCGCGTAGTAGCCCCGCCTGCTCGCGGAAGGTGGCGGGCTCATCGGTCTGCCCGGCGCGAGGCATAAACGCCACGAGCGCGCTACAGATCAAAACGGCAAAGGTCAGCGTGCCGTACATGGCCACGTGCCAATCGAGTGTGTCGGCCACAAACTTGCCAATCGAGGTCACAAAGACCATCGCCACGGAAAACGCGCCGTACACGACCGAGATGGCAAGTGAGGTTTGCTGCGGGGATAGCAGCTCAGGGATGTACGTCACGCCCACGGCGAGCAGCGCACCCGAGACAGAGCCCAGGACAATGCGTGAGATAAACAGCACCTGGAAGTTGGGGGCCAACGCCATGACCAGGTTGCCGAGCACAAAGACGACGCTATAGCACACGAGCAGCTGGTAGCGGCGGAATCGCCCCGTGCTGAGCGCGAGCACCGGCGTCGCGATAGCGTAGACGAGCGCAAACACGCTGATGAGCTGGCCCGCAGTGGCAAGTGATATGCCGAGTTCCGTTGCCAAGTCGCTTTCGATGCCGATGACCACGAACTCGGAGCAACCGAGCGAGAATC
>CABRFW010000119.1 GCA_902470265.1 uncultured Collinsella sp. | reverse complement strand
GAAGCCGGCGCGGCCCTTTTTGCCCGGGTACTCATCAAAGTAGTTGAGACCGTAAATCGAACCGGCAAACGCGAGCACCGAGATGAGCGCCACGAACAGGCCGGACAGCTGATTGAGCAGCAGCTGGAAATGGGCAAACGGGAAGAACACGATGGTATCGACCGACGTGACATCGCCCAGCACGGCCTGGATACCGGCCACAAACGAAAGCACCGCGGCGACGGCGCCGATAAGGCAGCCGGCGGACTTGGCGGCGTTATCGGCCTTGATCAGCAGAACCGAGGCGAGCGCACCGATGCACGAGACGGCAAGCGATGCGATAAACAGCGTCATGCTATCCATTGTTTACGCTCCCTTCTGCTTTCTCGGACAGGCCCTGGGCCACAGCGGTAACGTCGACGACCGGACCGTTTTCGATCGAGCGCAGGCGCTTGGCCTCGTCGAGCTCGCGATCGGCCGCGCCACCCATGACGGTCAGCGCCTTGGTAGGGCACGCCGCCACACAATGCGGGCCGTCCGGATCGAATGCGCACAGGTCGCACTTGACAGCGCAGGTGTACTGACCAGGAGCCCACGTAAGCAGGCTGCTCAGGGACTTAGGATACGAAGGCGTCGGGTCGCACATGCCTGCGACACCGGCGATAGACGTGCCATCGGGATGGATGGCTCCGAAGGGGCACGCGATGGCGCACAGCCTGCACCCGATGCACTCCTGCTCCTTGACGTGGATGCGATCGCCATCGTGCTCGATGGCATTCACCGGGCAAACCTCGGCGCAGGGGGCACCCTCGCAATGGTGGCAGGCAAGGGCGGCCGAAATACCGCCGGTCTTCACGAGCGCCAGGCGCGGCGTATCCTGAAGACCCTGCATCCGGTGGGCGTCGGCACAGGCGGACTGGCATGTTCCGCAGCCGATGCACCTCTCCGGGTTGATGTCGATGAAGCGGTTCATCCCCACTTCCTTTCAAAATAACGGGCCGGGCTCCCGAACGTACGGGACGCCCGGCCCAAAAAGCCAACGAGAACGGGACTACACGATTTGGTTCACGTGCGTCTCGTCGTCGAACTTGGCGGCGCCAGGCTCAACGTCCTGGGGAGCGGCGGCGTCCACCAGAGCCTGCTTGAGCTCGGTGTACTGACGCTCCACCTCGCCCTCAGCCCAGACCTGGTCGGCGATAGCGTCGACCTGGCAGGCGGAGAACTTGTCCTCGGGCGTATGCGAGACCGGGTCGACCTTGTGCATGGTCAGCTCGTTGCACTTGCCGATCCACCACTGGTAGGTCATGTAGACCGTGCCCTTGTTGATGCGATCGCTCACGTCGGCGCGGCTGTATACCTGGCCGCGGCGGCTGTGAATCGAGACGATGTCGCCGTTCTTGATGCCGCGTGCCTCGGCGTCCGCGGGATTCATGCGGACAAAGCCGGGCTCGTCGGCGAGCAGCGCCAGCGTCTTGCAGTTGCCGGTCATCGAGCGGCAGCTGTAGTGACCGACCTCGCGGACGGTGCACAGGATGAGCGGGTACTCATCGTCGGGAAGCTCGGAGGGCGCCTCCCAGTCGTGCGCCATCAGATTGGCGCGGCCGTCCTTGGTGGTGAACTTGCCACCAGCGAACATGTCGGGCGTACCGTGGTCGTTCACATCGGTGCTCTTGACCGGCCACTGGGCGTAACCGCCCTCGGGAGCCATCTTCTCGTAGGTTGCGCCCACAAAGTTGGGACACAGGCTGATGCACTCGTTCCAGATCTGCTCGGTGTTGTCGTAGTGCATGGGGTAACCCATACGCGTAGACAGGTCCGCGAAGATCTCCCAGTCGTGACGGCACTCGCCCTTGGGCGGAACGGCCGCGTCAAAGTGCTGGAAGCTACGGTCGGATGCGGTAAAGACACCCTCGTGCTCGCCCCAAGAGGTGGCAGGCAGGATGACGTCGGCGAGCATGGTCGTCTGCGTCATAAAGATGTCCTGGCAAATGAACAGATCCAGCTCGGAGAGCGTCTTGCGCATACCGGCCGAATCGGGCTCGGTCTGCACCGGGTCCTCGCCGTAGTTGTAGAAGCAGTGCACCTTGCCCTCGTCGACCAGGTGGCCCAGGTCGGTGAGCTTGTAGCCCTCCTCGAGCGGGAGCTTTTCCTCGGGCACGCCCCAAGCCTTGGCAAACTTGGCACGCACAGCCGGGTCGGTGACCTTCTGGTAGCCAGGGTACAGGTTGGGCAGCATGCCCATATCGCAGGAGCCCTGGACGTTATTCTGGCCACGCACGGGCGCGAGGCCGGAATTGGGTTTGCCGATCTGGCCGGCAACGCAGGCGATGGAGGCGATGGTGTGCACCGTCTTCAGGTTCTGCTTCTGCTGACATACGCCCATGCCCCAGCCAATGATGGCAGAGGGCTTCGCCGTGGCGTACATCTCGGCAGCTTGGTGGATCAACGCGGGCTCGACACCCGTGATGTCCTGTACGGATTCGGGAGTGTAGTTCTTGATGGTCTCCCACCACTCGTCAAAGCCGTTCGTGTGCTCGGCGACGAATTCCTTGTCGTAGAGGCCATCGTTGACCAAGCAGTTGGCAAAGGCGTTGAGGAACGCAACGTTGCAACCGTTCTTGATCGGAAGGTAGAGATCGGCGATACGCGCGGTTTCGATATGGCGCGGATCGGCGACGATGATCTTGCAACCCTTTTCTTTGGCTCGCACGATACGCCTTGCGACGATGGGGTGCGAATCGGCAGGGTTATAGCCGAAGAGGAAAATGCAGCCCGCATCCTCCATACCGGGGATGGAGCATGACATGCAACCTGAACCAACCGTGTCCATCAGACCGAGGACAGTAGGGCCGTGTCAAGTACGGGCGCAGTTGTCCACGCTGTGGGTGCCGATGCACGCACGCGTAAACTTCTGCATGACGTAGTTCGCCTCATTGCCGCCGCCTCGCGAAGAGCCAGTGGTCATGACAGCGTTAGGACCATATTCGTCAATTATGGCCTGCATCTTAGATGCGGTGAAATCCAGTGCCTCGTCCCAGCTTACGCGCTCAAGATCCGCGCCCTTAGTGCGGCGGATCATCGGGTGCAGTACGCGAGGAGTCAAGATCTTGGTGTCGTTGATGAAGTCGTAGCCGCTCATGCCCTTAAGGCACAGCTCGCTCTGGTTGGTGATGCCGTTGAGCGGTTCGGTGCCCACGACCTGGCCGTTTTGGACCAGGAGGTTAAACTGGCAACCGGCGCCGCAGTACGGGCAGATCACTTTATGCTTCTCCATGACACCCTCCTTCCTTTCTCTGCTACCGATTAATCGGTACGTATTTGACAATCGTTGGGCCTGTCGCCCCAACGCTTACGCCTCGTTTTCGATGGTGGCGCGGGCACGCTCGGCAGTCAGTTCTGCCAGGCGCTCCTCGTCTACCAGGGTGAGGCCCTTGGTCGGGCACGCCTCGGCACACGCCGGACCGCCGGGACGGTCCACGCACAGGTCGCACTTGAGCACGAAGCTCTTGGTCTGCGAACCCACGCGAACGTCGCCCATCAAGACCGGAACCTGCGTGGTCGCCACGCTCACGGCGCCAAAGGGGCATGCCATGACGCAGCTCTTGCAGCCGATGCAGTTGTCCTCGTTGACGCCGATGCGATGGTTCTTTGGATCAAAGAACAAGGCGCCCGTAGGACAGGCCTTCGCGCACGGGGCATCCTCGCAGTGATGGCAAGCCACCGGTGCGGAGATCTCGTACGTACGCGTCACGCGCAGGCGCGGTGCGGCGATGTTACCGGGGATGTCGTGCGCCTCGATACACGCCGCCATGCAGGTTTGACACCCAATGCAGCGCGAAGAATCGGCTACGACTCGCTTATTACCCATGTTGTTCACTCCCTCCTGAATCCCATGCCGGAGAGATCCTGTCGACGTTGCCCCGGACCGCCCGTGGTCCGGCATCGACGTATCGAGCGCATGCGGCGAAACATGCACTCGGTAGAGTTTCTCCAACGATATACAGGTTAAATATACGCAGTTGCAGGGGGCAAACTTGAGCATACGACCTGCAATACGGGTGTATTGCAGGGGTTTTGGCAGGTTGGAATTATTCTTGGGTAGCTATAAAGGTGAGTGTATTACATGCGTACGCCCAAGAAAGATTTCACGCTCATTTCTGAAGGATGTAGTACGTTTGTAATATCGTTTACACTAAGTTACTCTAATGCAATAAAGTAGTGGTTGTAAGATTGGCTATTATTAGTCAATGCTGTATTTGACTATTCATATTGCCCGCTCATTAAGGGGGGCCAGTGATGTCATCGACGCAAAAACGAGCCATCCTGCAGGTGCGCATTCGCGAGGAAGATAAACAGCATGCCGAGCGCCTCTACGACGCCATGGGCACATCGCTCGCCGAGGCTGTCCGTCTATTTGTCGCGCAGAGCATTTTGATGCGCAAGCTCCCCTTTCAGCCGGTCGCTGTGCGCTCAAAGGACGGCACCGCCGCCTATGGATCGCTCAAAGCATATGGGGACCCCAATCGCCGCTCCGAGGAGCGCAATGCCTGGATTGAATACCTTGCTACAGAAAGCGACGATTCGATTTTTGGTCCCGAAGAAGTAGATATCCATGAGTAGCACCATCATCGACGAGACCGTCATCCTGCGCTACCTGCTTGACGACGACGAAGTTCTGTCACCGCGCGCCGCCAAGGTCATCGCCACGCGCACCGCTCGTGTCTACCCCGAAATCATCACGCGCGTCGTGGTCACGCTGCGCGACGTCTATAAGGTTCCCCGCGTTGAGATTGCTGCGGCCATGAAAAGGCTGCTCGATGACGTCATGGTCGACGAGCCCACCGTTGTCGCCCTTGCCGTCAAACTCTTTGGCAAGACCCATATGGACTTTACCGACTGCCTCCTCGCAGCCCGAACCGCCATCTACAACGATGATGTCGTGAGCTTTGGCAAGCCCATCATCCAAGGCATGATCGATTACCGCCACAAGCGCCAAACCGCAGCCGAAGCCCGCAGCCGAAGCACCGACTCCACCATCGACAAGCTCCGCCACCGCCCCCGCAGCTAAACCTATCCTTTCTAAGTCGCGGTGAACTAGTTCCTGGATTAGGCTTATTCGCACTTTTCAGAAATTAATTCACCGCAACTTCAAGGTTGGCCATCCAAAACCGGCAGCCTTGAACCGCAAATTCTACTGTTCGCCACGAAATGGGCCTATCTACTACGTTTAACCGATTACCCTCGACCATACCGAAATCCGAAATATCAAAACCGCTTGTAGACGGCTTGCCGATTTTACAAAAATGC
>CABRFW010000118.1 GCA_902470265.1 uncultured Collinsella sp. | reverse complement strand
CGTCGCCTACGTGGTGAGCTACCCCGACCTCATGCAAAATGCCCGCGTGCTCATCACCAACTACGACGCCCTTGTGTCGGTCTACCTGGTGATCGCGGTCATCTATATCCTCATCAACGTCGCGATTAACAAGGCCGCTGTCTACGTTTCGCACAAGACCGGCGTGACCATCATCCGCTAACGCTTTACCATTTCGAGTCATAAGGAGCCGAGCACCATGGCACAGAGCACTTCTTCTACCGGCAATCAGCCGCTGATCAAGCTCAGGCACGTCGATAAGCACTACGGCGACTTGCACGTCCTCAACGACATCAATCTGTCGGTCGACCGCGGCGAGGTCGTCGTGGTGATTGGCCCCTCGGGCTCGGGCAAGTCGACCATGTGCCGCACCATCAACCGCCTGGAAACCATCGACTCGGGCGAGATCCTCATCGAGGGCGAGCCCCTGCCGCAGGAAGGCAAGGATCTTGCCCGCATGCGTGCCGAACTGGGCATGGTGTTCCAACAGTTCAACCTGTTTGCACATATGACGGTGCTGCAGAACGTCATGCTGGGGCCGGTCGACGTGCTGGGCGTGTCCAAGGAAGAGGCTCGTGAGCGTGCCATGGACCTGCTGAGCCGCGTGGGCGTGGCCGAGCAGGCCGACAAGGTGCCCGCACAGCTTTCGGGTGGCCAACAGCAGCGCGTGGCCATCGCCCGCTCGCTTGCCATGCAGCCCAAGGCCATGCTCTTTGACGAGCCCACAAGCGCCCTCGATCCCGAAATGATCAACGAGGTGCTCGAGGTCATGGTGCGCTTGGCCCAGCAGGGCATGACGATGATCGTCGTCACGCACGAGATGAACTTTGCCCGCCGCGTGGCCGACCGCGTCGTGTTTATGGCCGACGGCCAGATCGTGGAAACCGGCACGCCCGACGAGTTCTTCGACCATCCCCAGACCAAGCGCGCCCAGGACTTCCTCAACTCCATCAAGGGCCACTAACCCAATTGCCGCGCGGGGCAAATTCATCACCAGCGTTTGCCCCGCGCACCCCTGTGCCATGTCCACCCGGATTCGAAAGCAACACCTATGATCGGAACACGTACTTCCTCGTCCTATACCCCGCACGTCGACGTCGCCCCCGCCGACCGCCCACTCATCCTCGTCGCGCCGCGCTGGGAAGATGCAAAGCCGTTTTTAAGCGAGACGCTCTCTCCCAACGAGGAAATCGCAAGCGTCTTTGTCGATGCCATCCTTGCCGCCGGCGGCCTGCCGCTGCAGATGTCCATCACCGAGGACATTGAGGTCATCCGTCATTACGTGGAAATCGCCGATGGTGTCGCTATTCCCGGCGGCCCGGACGTCAACCCCAAACGTTGGGGCGACGAGCGTCCTTACGATCCCACGCTGTGCTGCGAGATTCGCGACCGTTTTGAGTTTAAGCTGGTTAACGAGGTGCTTCGCGCCAAGAAGCCGCTCTTTACCACCTGCCGCGGCACGCAGCTGCTCAACGTCGCCACTGGCGGCACCCTGTGCATGGACGTGCCGAGCCTGGGCGCTCGCGAGGGCCGCACGCAGTGGCGCCACACCCACGTGCTCAACGACCCCGTGCATCCCGTCGAGGTCGTGCCAGGTTCGCTGTTGGAGCGCGCGGTTGGCGGGCACAGGCTGATCCAGACCAACTCCGCACACCACTGCTGCGTCGATCGTCTGGGTAAAAGCACGCGCTTGGTCGCCAAGGCAACCGACGGCGTTCCCGAGTGCATCGAGGTCGAAGGCCAGCCGTTCTGCTTGGGTGTGCAATGGCACCCCGAGTACACGTGGAAGACGCTCGAGACCGACTTTAACCTGTGGAAGTCGTTTGTCGAGGCAGCGGCAAAGGTTAAGCAGGCCCGTTAGTTCACGGACGGCACAACACAAAAGGGCTCCCCGCCGGCCACATGGTCCGACGGGGAGTCCTTTTACCTATATGTGGCCGGCACACAGCCCAAGGCCCGCAAGCTCTTATTCGGCCGCCTCGCGCAGGGCCGACATCGTTGCCGCATATTGCTGCTGCAACGCATGCATTCCCTCGCGAGCGCCGTCAACGGTATCGGCACCGCGCAGCGCCTCGGTCACCACGACCGCCGGCTCATACAAATTATCGAATCCCAGGTTCTGGCTCACGCCCTTGAGCGTGTGCGCTGCCATAAACGCACCTTCGGCGTCTCCCGCCGCCATGGCGGCCTCCAGCTTGTCCATGCTCTCGTCATCCAAAAACTTGAGGGCAAAGCGGCTAAGCATCTCCTCGCCCATCAGCCGAGCGCACGCGTCATCATAATTGGCGCCAATCTTCTCATACGCCTCACGCATGGAAATCATGGATTAAAACTCCTTTGGTCAAACTAAATCGTAGGAAACGCGACGACATCGGCAGGGCGTGCCAATGTCTCGGCAATTTGGTCTTGCACCTCGAGCAAACAGTCGAGCAGCAACGGGTTAAAGGTGCCGCACTTACCGTCCAGAATCATCTTGATCGCTTCCTCGTGCGGGATAGCGTCCTTGTACACGCGCACGCTCGTCAGTGCATCGTACACGTCAGCCACCGAGACCACCTGCGCGGCGATGGGGATATCGTCGCCCTTAAGGCCATCGGGATAACCCTTGCCGTCCCAGCGCTCGTGGTGCCAACGCGCAATCTGGTACGCATATTCCATAAGCGCATTGCCGGCGTGATGACTACCCAGCTCACGCAGCATGTCGGCGCCGATCGTGGTATGCGTCTTCATAATCTCGAACTCCTCGGGCGTAAGGCGTCCGGGCTTGTTGAGAATCGCATCGTCAATCGACATCTTGCCGATATCGTGCAGCGCCGAAGCCAGGGCGATCGTGGAGCGTTCCTCATTGTCGAGGGAGATCGTGCCGCTACGCTGGACCAGACAGCCAAGCAGCAGCTCGGTCAGCTTCTCGATGTTCGTAACGTGCCTGCCGCTCTCGCCGTTGCGAAGCTCCATGACGCCGGCCATGATATCGATGAGCATGCGACTGTTCTTGACGCGCTCGTTGTACTGCTGGGACAGCAGGTTCGTCAGGCGGCGCTGTTTGGCGTATAGGCGGATGGTGTTGCTTACACGGCGGCGCACGACACGGGAGTCAAACGGGCGGTTGATATAGTCCGAGGCGCCCAGCTCGTACGCGCGCAGACCCATATCATCGGAATCTTCGCTCGAAATCATGATGACAGGCAGATTGTCGATACCCGATCGGCGCGACAGATCGGCCAGTACCTCAAAGCCGCTCGCGCCCGGCATGACAATGTCCAGCAGCACGAGCGACAACTCATCGCCATAACGGTCGACCATATCGAGCGCCGTACGACCGTTATCGGCCTCGAGGATGCAATACTCGTCCTTGAGCATCTCGCTGAGAATGGCTCGGTTCATCTCGGAGTCATCGACGATAAGCACCGAAGGCTTTTCGCTTTGGAAGGCCTCGATGGAATCGCCATCGGTCACGACCGTACCGGCTTTTGCCTTGGCACGGCTCAGTAACTGGACAGCGCGGCCAACGCCCTCATCGACCGTCTCGCCATGAATGCGAACGCCACCAACACATGCCGTCAAGCTCACGTGCTCATGGCCCGGAATAATCGTGGCATGAACGGCATCGGATACCTGACGCAGACGACGGGCAAAGTCATCGGAGGGAATATTGGGCATGACAGCTACAAACTTGTCGCAGCCATAGCGCACAAGTTCGTCAGTCGAACGAATACCGCTGCGTATGGCTGTTGCCACAGCACCGAGCGCAAGGTCGCCGGCATGGCGGCCACACGTATCGTTGAAGACCCTAAAATCATCAAGGTCGATCATCGCAACACCGGCCTTCATGCGGGCGCTACGGAGCTTTTCTTCGTAATATCGGCGATTGCGCACATTCGTCAGCACGTCGGTGTAGACAAGGTCCTCTTCTGCAGCCTCTTGCCCATCGATCGGACGCACCATCAGCAAGACATGAGGCTCGCCCTCGACCTTTAGAGGGCGCAGACGGGCGCGGTACTCAACACCATCGTTGAGCAGTTGCTCCGACACCTCATCGGAATCTGTCAAGGCCTCAAGACTCGACTGACGCAGACAAGGGCAGCGATCGCCGGCGAGCAGGCAGTTAGGCTCGCTCTTAATCTGATCGGCCGACAGCAAACGTACCACGGGGTAGGTCCTTGCGACACGGGCGACCTCGGCGGCAGCCTCCTCGTCGGTTAGATTGACCTCGTGATTATTGAGCATACGGGGCCCTTTCGATAGTTTCGCATGGAGCGGTGGGTTCCAAATGTTACAAGGGTAACACCTTGTCGATGCAGGTAGGCACGTGAATGCTGTTACATTTTTATGAGTTGGCAGACGGCGCGATTGAAGCCGCAGGCGTGAGGTTTTGAGCACGTTTGTTAACACGGCCGAAACGTTTGCGGATGAAGCCTGTTTTGTTTTTTTGCAGCTGCTAGAACCCCAGGATGCCACGGACAGTCTGGGCAGCCGCTGCCGGGCGATCGCGCAGGCCGTTGTGCGCGCCGGGAATCGTTACGAGGGGGCAATCCAAAAGCTCAGCCGCCATCCTCGTACCCGCCTCGCGGGGCGTGCCAATCGAAAGCTCGCCCAAAAGCACGGCGGCCACCGTTTTCGACGCGCGAACGCTATCCCAATCGGGAACGCAGGTCATAGTAATCCCGTATTCGTTCGCCATGAAACTGCGGCCGTTGCGCAGGGCATGCTTGGCTTCTGCCTCGGTTAACTTGGGGGCCTCAGGGTCCGAATCGCCGATGGCGCCCAGGAAGGCCCGTAATGCCCTGGAGACCTTTCCTGCGGCGATCATCTCGAGCAAAACCGGGGCCGCGCCCAGACCGGCACCCTCATCCGTCACGGCGGGTTCATGCAGAATCGCACGCGAGATTATGGCGGGGTTTGCACGGAGAAGCTCCAGGGCCACCAGCGTACCGGCACTGTGCGCGAGCACGTTTACCGGAGCGCCAATATGCTCGATAACAGCTTGCAGGTCGGCGGCTTGGGCGGCGAGGTCGTAGCGTCCGTCTGCAGCGTCGCCACTCTCGCCGCAACCGCGGCGGTCGTAGGCAATGACGCGATAGTCGCAGGCGAGCTCGCGGGCGATACCGTCAAAAAAGACACCGTCGACGCAGGCGCCGTGCACGCACACCAAGGCGGGTGCATCGGACGATACAACCGGGCCGGCATACTCGCGGCAGGCGATCGTAGTGCCCGCATTCTCGACCGTAAAATCCATACTGTGTTCCCATCGTCAACGCCCATCCAGTTGCACGTCAGTACGGCTAGATGGACCCGCATTGCCTTACAGCTTGTTAACAGATTAACTGTACCCGACCCAAGGCTTTTCATGGCACGGCATAATGAGCGACGTGAAAAAACGAAACTTGTAAAGCAAGAGCCCGCACC
>CABRFW010000117.1 GCA_902470265.1 uncultured Collinsella sp. | reverse complement strand
GTACCGGCGCGGGCGATAACATGCTCGCCCTCATCATGACGCGCGGTCTGGCCGAGATCAGCCGTCTGGTGCACGCCCGCGGCGGTCAGGCCATGACCTGCATGGGGCTTGCCGGCATGGGCGACCTCATCGCCACCTGCACCTCGGAGCATTCGCGCAACCGTACCTTTGGCTACGAGTTTGCCCACGGCGTGTCGCTCGACGAGTACCAGGCGCGCACGCATATGGTTGTCGAGGGCGCTGTCGCGGCCCGCAGCGTCAGCGAGCTTGCCCGTTCACTGGGCGTAGACATTCCGCTCACCTTTGCCGTGGAGCAAACGCTCTACAACGGTGTTACTTTGGATAGGGCGCTCGAGATTCTTACCGATCGCGTCCCCTCTCAAGAGTTCTACGGACTCACCGACTAGCGCAGAAAGGCTTCTACCATGGGTTCCATTAAAATCGCTCCGTCCGTCCTTTCGGCCGATATGGCCAACCTCAAGGGAGAGCTCGACAAGATCGCCGGCGCCGACTACGTGCACTTCGACGTCATGGACGGCCACTTTACCGGCAACCTTACCTTTGGCGTTGACATCCTCAAGGCCGTCAAGCGCTCCACCAACGTGCCGGTCGATGCGCACCTCATGGTGTCGAACCCCGACGAGACGGTCGATTGGTACGCCGACGCCGGTGCCGATATGATCACCGTGCACTACGAGGCCTCCACGCACCTGCACCGCGCGCTCACCCATCTACAGCAGCGCGGCGTCAAGGCCGGCGTGGTGCTCAACCCCGCCACCCCCGTGTGCATGCTCGAGAGCATCATCGACGTCGTCGACATGGTGCTGCTCATGAGCGTGAACCCCGGCTTTGGCGGCCAGAGCTTTATCCCCGGTACTATCGCAAAGCTCCACGAGCTCAAGGCCATGTGCGAGCGTCACGGCGTGTCGCCCCTCATCGAGGTCGACGGCGGTATTTCTTCCAAGAACATTGCCGATGTCGTCAAGGCCGGCGCCAACGTGCTCGTGGCCGGCTCCGCCGTATTTAAGTCCGAAGATCCCGCCGCCGAGGTTGCGCTGCTGCAGAAGCTGGGCAACGAGGCCGCACAGGAGGCATAAACCCTTATGACCGCAGGTCAAAACCGCATACCCGTGAATCTTGACTACGCCGCCTCGACGCCTATGCGCGCCGAGGCGCGCCTTGCGCAGCGTGAGTACGACGATAGCGAGCTTGCCGGCGTCAACCCCAACTCGCTGCACTCGCTTGGCCGCAAGGCCGCTGCGCGCCTGGAATTCGCCCGTCGCGAGATCGCCCGTAGCTTTGGCGCACGCGTTCGCCCGTCCGAGATCATTCTTACCAACGGCGGCACCGAGGCCAACCAGCTGGCGCTGCTCGGTCTTGCCGAGGGCGCCCGCCAGCGCGACCGAAAGCGTAACCGCGTGATCGTATCTGCCATCGAGCACGATTCGATTCTGGACAACCTGCCGCTGCTGCGCGCCGCCGGCTTTTCCGTCGACCTGGTGCAGCCCTGCCGTGCGGGCTACATTGAGCCTGCCGCGCTGAGCGACTTGCTCGGCGACGACGTCGCGCTCGTGAGCATCATGGTTGCCAACAACGAGACCGGCGTGGTGCAGCCCATCCGCGAGCTTGCCGCTGCCGCACACGCCGCCGGCACCCTGTTCCACACCGATGCCATCCAGGGCTACTTGCATATTCCGCTCGATGTCACCGAGCTGGGTGTCGATGCTATGACCGTTGCCGCGCACAAGATCGGCGGCCCTGTGGCGTCCGGCGCGCTCTACCTTAAGAACCGCACGCCGCTGCGTCCGCGCATCTTTGGCGGTGGACAGGAAGCCGGCCGTCGCGCCGGTACGCAGGATCTGCGCACGCAGCTGGCTTTTGCCGCCGCCGCCTCCGCACTGACGCCCAACGTGGCCCAGGAGCGCGAGACGCTGCAGGCCCTGTCCGATAAGCTCTACGCCACGCTTACGGCCCATCCTCGCATTCACGCAACCATGGACGACTATGCGCAGGCCGATCGTCTGCCGGGTATGGTTTCGATCTACGTCGACGGCATGGACTCCGAGGAGCTCATCATCAAGCTCGATGCCGCCGGTTTTGAGGTGTCGGCCGGATCAGCTTGCTCGAGCGGCAGCATGGACCCGAGCCACGTGCTCAGCGCCATGGGCATTGGTCGCGAGCAGGCATTGGGGTCGCTGCGCATTTCCTTCGATGACCGCGTGAATCCGGGCGATCTGGACGACTTTGCGCAGACGCTGCTCTCGATCGTAGGCGCCGCATGATCGTCTCCGAGCTCGAGCGTGCGCTGCTGGCACGCTATCCCAAGACGGACGCTGAGAGCTGGGATCACGTAGGTCTCTCCGTTGGCGACCCTGCCGCGGAGATTACTGGCGTAGCCTGTGCGCTCGACGCGACCGAGACCAATGTTCGTCGCGCCCAAGAAGCCGGCGCCAACGTGCTGCTGACGCATCATCCCATATACATCAAGGCGCCCGAGGCCTTTTGTCCGGCGGATGCCACACGCCCCCAATGCAGCGCGGCGCTCTACGAGGCAGCGCGTTGCGGCGTGAGCATTATCTCGCTCCACACTAACCTGGACCGGTCGCACGAAGCCCGCGTCTGCCTGAACGAGCTGCTGGGTGCCACACCCCTGAGCTCACTGGAGCACTTGGACGACCCCGAGGCCACCGGCCTGGGCGCGCTTGCAACGCTCAACGACCCGTGCACGCTGCGCGATCTTGCCACCCGTGCTGCCACGGCCTTCGGCAGCGACCCGCGTGTGTGGGGCGAAGCCGATCGCCCGTGCCGCATCGTCGCCATTTTGGGCGGCTCCCTGGGCGACTTTGGAGAGCTCGCCATCGCCGCGGGCGCGGACGTTGTCGTAACGGGCGAAGCGGGCTACCACGTGGCGCAAGACCTTGCCTTGCGCGGGCTGTCGGTGATCTTGCTCGGCCACGACCGCTCCGAGGAGCCGTTCGTTGATATATTGATGAACTCTGCAGTTGACGCCGGGGTCGACCCCCGTCATGCGATTAAAATACTGAACCCTTGCCAATGGTGGACTGTGACAAAAGGAGAGAACTTATGAGCGCCGGCGCTACGCTACTCAAGCTGCAACAGATCGATTTGGAGCTCGCCCGCAACAAGAGCGAACTTGCAAATATGCCGGAGCTCAAGGAGCTCGCTTCCAAGCGCAAGACCTATGTGAAGCTCAAGTCCGAGATGACCAAGCTCTACGCCCAGCGCAAGGATCTGGACATTGAGCTCGACGATCTCAACACCACCGAGATTCAGACCAACAACGCCATCGAGGCTGCCAAAAAGCGTCACGTCGACGGCTCCGACTACCGCGAGGTTCAGGACCTGGAGAATGAGCTCGCCACCCTGGCCAAGCGTCTGGACAAGATTGAGCACACCCGCAAGGACGTCGTTGTCGCCCATAAGGAGGCGCTCGACCGCGAGACCCGCGCGCAGGCCATCATCGCCAAGTTCGAGGAGGGTGTGAAGGCCGATACCAAGGCCGCCCGCGCCAAGGCTGCCGACCTGCAGGCTCAGATTGACGCCGCCACTAAGGAGCGCACCGCGCTTGCCGCCACGCTGCCAGCCGACGTGCTCACCGACTACGAGCGTCTGCTCAAGCAGTTCCGCGGCCTGGCCGTCGAGACCATCCAGGGCAACATCCCCACGGTCTGCCACACCGCGCTGCAGGCATCGTCCATGAGCGACCTCAACCACGACGGTAGCGAGATTACGCACTGCCCGTACTGCCACCGCCTCCTGGTACTCCCGAGCAAGGAAGCCTAGCAATGACGGCGGCATCCAACAATTCAATGCAACTTGAGGGAAAAACGATCCTGCTGGGCATTACCGGCGGGATCGCCGCCTATAAGTCGTGCAATATCGTGCGCCTGCTGCAAAAGCGCGGTGCGCGCGTCAAGGTCGTTATGAGCGAGCATGCCACCGAGTTTGTAGGGCCGCTTACCTTCCGCGCGCTCACCAATGAGCCGGTCGCGGTGGGCCTATTCGACGATCCCTCCGACCCCATCCACCACATTTCGCTGGCGCAGGAGCCCGATCTGGTGGTCGTGGCTCCCGCGACGGCCAATATCATCGCCAAGATGGTCAACGGCATCGCCGATGACCTCATCTCCACGACGCTGCTTGCCACGCCGCGACCCATCGTGATCGCACCCGCTATGAACAACGGCATGTGGAAGGCGCCGGCGACGCAGGCCAATATAGCCTCGCTGCGCGACCGTGGCGTCCATGTGGTGGGGCCCGGCAGCGGCTACCTTGCCTGCGGCGACGTGGACACGGGACGCATGAGCGAGCCCGAGGACATCGTCGAGGCTGTCTGTGAGGTGCTCAACCCCGTGCCGCAAGACCTGGCGGGCAAGCGCATCGTCATCACTGCCGGCCCCACGCACGAACCGATCGACCCGGTGCGATTCATTGGTAACCGCTCTTCGGGCAAGATGGGCATCGCACTGGCAGGGGAGGCGGCTCGCCGCGGTGCCGAGGTCACGCTCGTGTTGGGACCGACATCGCTCGATGTTCCCCGCGGCGTGGAGTGCGTGCGCGTGCAGACCGCCGCAGAGATGCTCCAGGCGGCCCAGAGCGCCTTCCAGACGGCCGATGCGGCCATTTGCGCGGCCGCCGTCGCCGACTACACCCCCGCGGCCCCTGCCGACCATAAACTCAAAAAGTCCAACGAACGCTTGGATCGCATCGAGCTTGTCGAAACGGTCGATATTTTGGCCGAGCTCTCGCGCCAGAAGGGCGAGCGATGCGTGATCGGATTTGCGGCCGAGACCGATAACGTTGTCGAGTACGCAGAGCGCAAATTGGCCCGCAAGGGGTGCGATGTAATAATCGCCAACGATGTCTCACGCACCGATTCGGGCTTTGGGACCGACACCAACAAGGCCTGGATTGTGAGCACAACGGGTACGCAAGAACTTCCCGTACTAACAAAACCCCAGCTCGCAGATACAATTTTGGACTTGCTTCAAAATTTGTAAAAAAGTTCTTGCACAAGTCTAAAGTTTCGGGTTAATATACTCCCTGTTGCGAGCGAGAGCAGAGCAACAAACAAAAGCTTCGGGACGTGGCGCAGCTTGGTAGCGCACTTGACTGGGGGTCAAGGGGTCGCTGGTTCGAATCCAGTCGTCCCGACCAGAAGTTTGCAGGTCAGGCACCTAGTGCCTGACTTTTTTGTTTTAATCACCATGATTATTTTGCTTAAAGCAACAACGTTCCCGCTCGATGTAATCACCGAATCAAAACGTGTACATCAGCCACCAAAATCGACATTTTTCGACATGTTTGGAGGCTGATGTACACGAATGCGAAATCCCCGCCGCCTAAAAGCGCCCTCCACATGTCTGGACTCTCTATGCTTACGCTGGATAGACATCGACGGAACGGGTATAGTATCGAAAGTTTTGTCGTTAACCAGCGGGGGAGTCCTGTGGG
>CABRFW010000116.1 GCA_902470265.1 uncultured Collinsella sp. | reverse complement strand
CACGAGCGCGCGGTGACGGTCGATCCATGGCGTCCGGGGGTGGTCATGTGACCGCGGTCTCGTCCTACATCGCCTACGCGCGGGCACTCAATAGGCTGGGCTGGACGCCGGCCGAGTTTGCGGTGGCGGAGTCGTTTGCCGTGCGCCTGCGCGGCATGCTGGGACGGTGCCCGGTTGCCGCCAACGGTCTGCCGCTCGTCATGGCATTTCCACGCTGCTCTTCGGTCCATACGTGTTTTATGGCCTATCCCATCGACATCGCCTTCATCGGCCGCGACGGCAATATCCTCGCGCGCTACGAAAACGTACGTCCCTGGCGTATGTGCTCCTGCCCCGGCGCCTGGGCCGCACTAGAGCGCCCTTCAATCATTGTTTCGACCCCTGCTCTCCAACGCGTGCCGGCTTAAGAATTGGCGATAGCGGACTTTCGTCATACGAAATTGGGTAAGATGGAGGAGAAGATGCACGGATGTTGAGATCCATCCCAACGCTAAAAAGCACCTGACGGAAAAGCAGGTGCTTCGCGCTTGGCTTGCGGTTACTGAGTGCATTCGTCGCGAGTCGAAGGACGAGCCGCCGAGATGGCTTGCGATTGGATGGCTCCCAGACGGACGAAGCGTGGAGCTTGTCGCGGTCGAGCTTGTCCGTGGGTGGCTTATCATTCATGCCTTGTCTCCAGTCCAGAAGAAATTTTGGCAGGAGATTGAACGGGCTCGGCAAAGGGGTCGATGATGGGCAAGACGTATACGGCCGCTAATGGTCAGGTTGTAACGGATGAAATGATTGACGCGTGGTGCGAGTCGTACGAGCGCGGAGAGTTTCCGGATGGCGAACACACCGTTGGTGGGATCGTGCATGGACGGCCCCCACTCTCAGGTGAGGGGACGGCAACGCTGTCGGTCAAGATTCCTCTGGGAATGAAGGAGGCCATTCGTCGACGGGCGGCTGCCGAGGGGATGACGCCAAGTGAGTTTGCCCGTGCGGCTCTGAGCGAAAAACTTCTTGCTGCCGGCTGATGCCTCTGACGTGCCGATTTAAAGAACCGAGACTGTGCTCAAAAACTTTTTTGAAATTCTCGGTTGACCGGAACGCGTCCTTGGTTATACTAATCAAGCCTTGAAACAAGGCACACCTCAAATGGCTGGGTAGCTCAGTTGGTAGAGCAGAGGACTGAAAATCCTCGTGTCAGGGGTTCGATTCCCTTCCCCGCCACCTTGAATTGACTAGGACCTCTGCAAAGGGGTCCTTTTCTTTTATGTAGGGTTCTGCGGAAACTGCGTCCCAGAATAAGGGCTCAGAACGGGACACACTTTCCGGTGCCTGCCTCCGGCGCGCGTACACACCTCGTCGCACCATTCCGAGCCCGCCCGCCCCAGACATTCCTCCCACTTTTGCGCCACTTTACAGACCGTTCGGTCGTCTGTCCGCACGCGCGGGTATACTCAAAACGATACTTTTCCTATGCAATACGATGCAGGCTCGGCCTGCACGATCCGAAGGGGGCAGTGATGGAGAGGATACTCGGCGTTAATCTCTCTGGCTGGTTTATTCCCGAGCCTTGGGTGACCCCGTCGCTATACGCGGCGACCGGTGCATCCAATGCGGCCGAGCTGCAGGAGGCCATGGGCACCGCCGCCTATAACGAGCGCATGCGCCGTCATTACGAGACGTTTGTGAGCGAGGATGATTTCCGCCGCATGGCGCAGATTGGCCTCAATGCCGTGCGTCTGCCGGTACCCTGGTATGCCTTTGGCTCGCAGGAGTCCGATGCGTCCTACATCTCGGTTGTCGACTACATCGACCGTGCAATTGAGTGGGCTGCCAAGTACGACATCCGCGTGCTGCTTGATCTGGCAACTGTGCCCGGTGGCCAGGGCGATTCCAACGATTCGCCCACCACGCCGGAGGCTGTCGCCGAGTGGCATTCGTCCACCAACGGTCGTCATGTCGCACTCGACGTGCTCGAGCGCTTGGCCGATCGCTACGGCGAGGCCGAGAGCCTGCTGGGTATTGAGCTGCTGGATACGCCGCAGATGAGTGTCCGCAAGAGCCTCTTCACCATGACGGGTGGCATTCCGGCTCACTACCTGCGCAATTTCTATCGCGATGCCTACGAGCTCGTCCGTTCGTATATGCCCGAGGATAAGATCGTCGTCTTTTCGTCTTCGGGGCATCCCAGCGAGTGGAAGCATTTTATGCGCGGCGCCAAGTACAAGAACGTCTACATGGACCTTCACCTGTACCATTACCGCGACGAGTATGCGCTCGATATCACGAGCCCCCGCGGGCTGACGACGGCGATTTCCCGTAACAAGCGCGAGCTTAAAGAAGCGATTTCGACTGGGTTCCCCGTGCTGGTGGGCGAATGGTCGGGCGCGGCGATTTTTGCCAACTCGTCGGTTACGCCCGAAGGCCGCAATGCCTACGAGCGCGTGTTTATCGCCAACCAGCTGGCTTCGTTTGCGCCAGCTGCCGGTTGGTTCTTCCAAACGTGGAAGACCGAGAAGCGCATTGCAGCATGGGACGCCCGCGCGGCGCTCGGTACGCTCGAGCGCGGCATGATTGAATAGGTTGATATGACGCAAAACAGCGCCCATACGGGCAAACTCTATGTGGTCGGCACGCCCATCGGCAACTTGGGTGACCTGTCCCCGCGCGTTGGCGAGGCCTTTGCCGCTGCCGATGCCATTTGCTGCGAAGACACGCGTGTGACGTCAAAGCTGCTGATGTACCTGGGCATTTCCAAGCCGCTTGTCCGTTGCGACGAGAATGTGATCGCCAGCCGCGCCGCCGGCCTGGTCGACCGTCTGCTGGCGGGGGAGACCCTCGCCTTTGCCTCGGATGCCGGCATGCCGAGCGTGTCCGATCCCGGCCAGGCGCTGGTCGAGGCGGCGCGTGAGGCCGATGTGCCCGTCGAAGTTATTCCCGGGCCCTCTGCTTGCGTCACGGCGCTCGTTTCGTCCGGCATTCCCTGCGAGCATTTTTTCTTCGAGGGCTTTTTGGGCCGAAAGAACGGCGACCGCGTGCGCCGTTTGCAGCGCCTTGCCGTGGTGCCCGGCGCGCTCATCTTCTACGAGTCTCCACATCGCATCGTGGCGACGCTCGAGGCCGTGGCGGAGGTCTTTCCCCAGCGTGAGGTTGCCGTCTGCCGCGAACTCACCAAGCTGCACGAGGAGGTTTTGCGCGGGCCCGCTGTCCAGCTTGTCGAGGAGCTGCGTGCTCGCGGCGAGGTAAAGGGCGAGATTGCGCTGGTCATCGCGCCGCCGAGCGAGGATGAGGAGGCCGGTATCGTGCCGGTTGGCGCCGCGGCAGCGGATCCCGACGAGGCTCTGCGCGAGGATATCCGCGCCGCGCTCGAGGAGGGAGAGCCCGCGTCTGCGGTGGCCAAGCGCCTGTCTCAGAAGTATTCGCGCCGCAAGCGCGATGTCTATGCCATGGTGCTCGATATGCAATAGATGGAGGATATCCAACCCTTGCGCTAGAATCATCCTCTGTATGCAACGTTTTTCTGGAGGACAAACCCCATGGATCAAAGCAAGCCTTCGTTCTTTATCACGACGCCCATCTACTACGTCAACGCCGATCCGCACCTGGGCACGGCTTATTCCACCATCATCGCCGACGTTCAGGCTCGCTATCGCCGTTCCGCCGGCTATAACGTCAAGTTCCTGACCGGCATGGACGAGCACGGCGAGAAGGTCGCCGAGGCCGCAGCCAAGCACAACATGACGCCGCAGGAGTGGACCGACAGCCAGGCCCCGCACTTCAAGGAGCTTTGGAGCAAGCTCGAGATTTCCAACGACGACTTCATCCGCACCACCGAGCCGCGCCAGCATCATGCCGTGCAGTACCTGTGGGAGCGCATGAAGGAGTCCGGCTACCTGTATAAGGGCAGCTACGACGGTTGGTATTGCGTGCCTGACGAGACCTACTTCACCGACACGCAGGTCCAGAAGGGTGACGAGGAGTACGGCAGCGTCGGCCAGCACCTGTGCCCCGACTGCCACCGTCCGCTCGAGCGCGTGCAGGAGGAGTCCTACTTCTTTAAGCTTTCCGCTTTCCAGGACAAGCTGCTCAAGCTCTATGACGAGCACCCCGACTTTGTCGAGCCCGCGTTCCGTATGAACGAGGTGCGCAGCTTTGTCGAGGGCGGCCTCAACGACCTTTCCGTGAGCCGTACGAGCTTTGACTGGGGCATTCAGGTTCCGTTTGACGAGGGCCACGTGACCTATGTGTGGTTCGACGCGCTGCTCAACTATATGACGGCTGTCGGCTACGGTGTCGACACCGACGAGGCGCGTGCCGAGCTGGCCTATCGCTGGCCCGCGCAGTTCCACATCGTGGGTAAGGACATCATCCGCTTCCACTGCGTCATTTGGCCCGCCATGCTCATGGCCATCGGCGAGGCCCTGCCCGAGCACGTCTTTGCCCACGGCTTCCTGACCGTGCGCAATGCCGAGACCGGCAAGGCCGAGAAGATGTCCAAGAGCCGCGGCAACGCCATCGCTCCGCAGGACGTTATCGACATGCTGGGCGTCGAGGGCTATCGCTACTACTTCATGACCGACGTCGTCCCCGGCACCGACGGTGCCATCAGCTTCGATCGCATGGAGCAGGTCTACAACGCCGACCTGGCCAACAGCTGGGGCAACCTTATCTCGCGTTCGCTCAACATGAGCGGCAAGTACTTTGACGGTTGTGCGCCCGCCAAGCCCGCGTCGTTCGATGCGTTCGACAACCCGCTGGCAAAGATCGCCGATGGCCTGGTCGAGCGCTACATGGCCAAGATGGACGTGCTCGATTACGGCGGAGCCAAGGATGAGGTCATGGAGCTCATCCATGCCGCCAACCACTACATCGAGGACTCCGAGCCCTGGGCGCTTGCCAAGGACGAGGCCAAGGCTGACGAGCTGGCATTTGTGATCTACAACCTGCTCGAGGCCATCCGCATTGCCGCTCACCTGCTGATGCCGCTCATGCCCCAGACTTCTGCCGAGGCCCTGCGTCGCCTGTCCTGCGAGGAAGAGGCCGCGAGCGACGACCTCAAGGGCATTTGCACTTGGGGCCTGCTTGCCGGTGGTCAGTCCGTCGAGAAGGGTGAGCCGCTGTTCCCGCGTCTGGGCTAAGACGCCGCGCGCCATATCGGCAATTTGCTGTTTAGCTGTAAGGGCATGGCCGCCACGGTCCATGCCCTTTTGTTTCAAGACGCCGCCATCATGCTAAGGAGGCAACCATGACAACTTCGCCTTTGGCAAACCCCACGGCCACCAGGGAGCTGCTGGAGGAGTTTGGCCTTGCGACCAAGCATCGCCTGGGCCAGAACTTCCTGATCGACAACCATGTAATTGAGCGCATTTGCGAGCTTGCCGAGCTTGCAGGTGATGAGCGCGTGCTCGAGGTTGGTCCGGGCGTTGGTACGCTCACGCTTGCGCTGTTGCAGGAGGCGGCGTGCGTCACGTCGATCGAGGCCGATCCCGAGCTCGAGCCGGTGCTCGATGCTCACGCCGCCGACTACGCCAACTTCCGCTTTATCATGGGCGACGCGCT
>CABRFW010000115.1 GCA_902470265.1 uncultured Collinsella sp. | reverse complement strand
CGTTTCCGCAGCTATTGGTATAGTTTGCTTGCAAATGAAGTTGTAATTGAAAGAAGTGGGGTTTCGGCCCCGCTTCTTTTTTGTATGGATGGAGGTGCCGCAATGGTCAAGACCAAGACCGAGCAGGCGATCATCGACGCGCTCGAGGCCGTCGCTCCCCAGCACGATGTCGACATCGTCGACGTCGAGCTCGTGGGTGCCACCAAGGCCCCCTGCGTGCGCGTGCGTATCGAGGGTGTCGAGGGTCAGAGCCTGTCGCTCAACGACGTCACGGCCAACACCAAGTGGGTCGGCGATGTGATTGAGGAGCTCGACCCCATCTCTTCGAGCTATACGCTCGAGGTGTCGAGCCCGGGTATGGCGCGCCCGCTGCGCCGCCCGTGCGACTTTGCCCGCTTTGTGGGCGAGAACTGCGAGCTCACCTCCACCGCCACCGAGGGCCGTCGCAAGTACGCCGGCAAGATTGCCGCCGCCACCGAGGCGAACGTGACCCTCGAGCTCGAGGACGGCGAGTCCGTTACCCTCGATTTCTCTGATGTTAAAAAGTGCAAGTTGAAGCCCACCTACGACTTCAAGCCCGCGAAGGAAGGAAAGTAAGATGGCAGCATCCGACATGATGTCCGCCCTGATGGAGCTTTGCCAGGAGAAGCACATCGACCAGCTCTACCTGATCGACCGCCTGGAGCAGTCGCTCGCCAAGAGCTATGCCGAGATCCTGCATCTTGAGTGGGGCGCCAAGGTGACCATCGACCGCACCACCGGCAAGATCTACGTCTACCGCCTGGAGCCGATCGACGATTCCATGGACGAGGAGGGCAACTTCACCGAGTTCGAGGAGATCGACGTTACCCCCAAGAACACGAGCCGCATCGCCGCCCAGCACGCCAAGGCCGAGATCAACGCCATCGTGCGCAACTCCGCCCGCGAGCAGATCTACGAGGAGTTCTCCGGCCGCATCGGTGACCTCATCAGCGGTACCGTGCTGCAGTCCACGCCCGACTTCACGATCGTCAAGATTCGCGAGGGCGTCGAGGCCGAGCTGCCGCACTTCGATCAGCGTCGTTACGAGAACGAGCGCAACGAGCGTCCGATGGGCGAGCGCTACCTGCACAACCAGCACATCAAGGCCGTGATCATCGACGTTCGCGACCCCAACTCCAACCTGCAGCCGGTTCGTGGCGAGCACAGCCGTCCGCCGATTGTCATCTCCCGTACCCACCCCGAGCTCATGCGTCGTCTGTTTGAGCAGGAGGTGCCCGAGATCTATGAGGGCACCGTCCAGATCAAGTCGATCGCCCGCGAGCCCGGCCAGCGCTCCAAGGTCGCCGTCCACTCGCTCGACGACCGTCTGGATCCCGTGGGCGCCTGCGTCGGCCCCAAGGGCAGCCGTGTTCGCGCTGTCGTGGGCGAGCTCCGTGGCGAGCGCGTCGACGTCATCCTGTGGGATGCCGATCCTGCCGTCTACGTTGCCAACGCCCTTTCGCCTGCCAAGGTCACCCGCGTCCTCATCGACGAGGAGAAGGCTTACGCCGGTGTCATCGTGCCCGACGACCAGCTGTCCCTCGCCATCGGCAAGGAGGGCCAGAACGCCCGCCTCGCCGCGCGCCTGACCGGCTGGCACATCGACATCAAGTCCGAGACCCTTGCCGCCGACATCCTCAAGAACGTTCCCGTTCACGAGGAGCCCGCCGCCGACCTGATCGGTGACGAGGAGGACGAGGACGTCCGCCGCTGCGAGTTCGTGTCCGAGGACGGCATCCAGTGCCGCAACCAGGCTCGTCCCGGCTCCCGTTTCTGCGGTGTCCACGACACCGACGCCTTCGATGATGCGGAGGACCTGATCTAGCGCGCGGTCGCGCCGGGCGGGTCCCGGCGCGTCTCCCACGCTCGTTCAGTCTCTAGGCACCCAAGGTGCCAGAAAGGGTAGGTGAAGTCATATGGCAAAAGTCCGTGTGTCCACCCTGGCCAAAGAGTTCGGCATGACCTCCAAGGAACTGATGGGTCATCTCGCCGATATGAAGATTCCCGCTAAGTCCGCTTCCTCCACCTTGGAGGACGCTTATGTCGCCATGGTCCGCAAGCAGCTCGCCTCGGTGATCGAGGCCCGCGCCCAGGAAGTCGAGGCCGCCAAGCAGGCCGAGGAGCAGGCAGCTGCCGCCGAGGAGGCCGCTCGCGCCGCCGAGGCCGAGCGCGAGCGCATCGCCGCCGAGAAGGCCCGCGAGGAGGAGCGTCGCCAGTTTGCCGCAGCCCAGGCTGCCGAGGAGGCTGCCCGCGCCGAGGCCGAGGCCAAGAAGAAGGCCGAGCAGGAGCGCCTTGCCCGCGAGAAGGAGGAGGCTGCCCGCGAGGCCCAGCGCCGCGCCGTTCCCGCTTCCGACTCCGGTTCGCGTTTCCGTTCGCTGCTCGACCAGATCGCCGCACAGGAGACCGTGCTCAAGGAGAAGAAGGACGCCGAAGACAAGGCCAAGGCCGAGCGCGCCGCCGAGCGCGGTAACCGTCGTGGCGGCAACAACGACCGCCGCGGTGGCCGTCGTAACGATCGCAACGCCTCAGACAACAACTCCGAGCGCAACGCCTCCGAGAGCCGTCCGCACAGCCATCGCACCAACGCCAGCAACAACGTCGCTGCCGGCATGGACTTCCCCAACCCCGACAAGCAGGGCAAGGGCAAGAAGCGCAAGGGCGGTCACAACAACGAAGAGGACCACTACAGCCGTATGGCTCGCGAGGCCGAGGAGTACAGCCGCGAGAAGGTGCTCGAGGAGGCTCGTGCCGCCGTCGAGGAGGCCTCTCGCGAGTCCACCGGTCGCCGCAAGAAGCGCAAGGAGAAGCGCGAGCGCGAGGCTGCCAAGGCTCAGGAGGAGCGCAAGATAGAGGAGGCGCTGGCCCAGGGCGTGAACCCCGAGGACCTCGACGCCATCAAGGTCTCCCAGGGCGTTACCGTCCAAGAGCTCGCCGAGGCGCTCGACGTTCCGGCCAACGACATCATCAAGCGCCTGTTCCTGCTGGGCACGCCGCTTACCATGACGCAGTCCATGTCCGACGACCTCGTCGAGCTCGTTGCCGACGACCTGGGCCGTCAGATCAAGATCATCACCCCCGAGGAGGAGAACACCTTCTCGTTCTACGACGATCCCGCCGACCTTAAGCCGCGCGCCCCGGTCGTCACCGTCATGGGCCACGTCGACCACGGCAAGACGTCGCTGCTCGACGCCATCCGTCACACCGGCGTCGCTGCCGGCGAGGCGGGCGGCATTACGCAGGCCATCGGCGCTTCGCAGGTCATGATCAACGACCGCAAGATCACCTTTATCGATACCCCGGGTCACGCCACCTTTACGGCTATGCGTGCCCGTGGTGCCAAGGTGACCGACATCGTCATTCTGATCGTGGCTGCCGACGACGGCGTCATGCCCCAGACCGTCGAGTCGATCAACCACGCCAAGGCCGCCGGCGTACCCATCGTCGTCGCCGTCAACAAGATCGATAAGCCGGGAGCCAACCCCGACCGTGTGCGTCAGGAGCTCACCGAGTACGGCGTCATCCCCGAGGAGTGGGGCGGACAGAACATGTTCGTCAACATCTCGGCCAAGCAGAAGATCGGTATCGACGACCTTCTGGAGACCGTGCTGCTCCAGGCAGACGTGCTCGAGCTCAAGGCCAACCCGGACACCTTTGCCTCCGGCAACGTCCTCGAGGCCAAGCTCGACAAGGGCCGTGGCTCGGTTGCTACCGTGCTCGTGACCCGCGGTACCTTGCACGTGGGCGATACGCTGGTCGCCGGCCTTACCTATGGCCGCGTCCGTGCCATGCTCGACCCCAAGGGTCGTGCCGTCACCGAGGCCGGTCCCTCCGACGCCGTCGAGATCCTGGGCCTGCAGTCCGTGCCCAACGCCGGTGACGAGTTCCGCGTGTTCGAGGACGAGCGCGAGGCTCGCGCCCTTGCCGACGAGCGTTCGCTCAAGGCCCGTATCGAGGAGCAGAGCCGCGTCAAGCACGTCACGCTCGAGAACCTCTTCGAGACCATTGCCGACGCCGAGGTCAAGGAGCTCAACCTGATCATCAAGGCCGACGTCCAGGGCTCCATCGAGGCCCTTCAGGACTCGCTCGACAAGATGGATCAGTCCGAGGTTCGCATCAACACGATCCACTCCGCCGTTGGCGCCATCAACGAGACCGACGTCGTCCTGGCCGACGCCTCCAACGCCATCATCATCGGCTTTGGCGTCCGTCCCGACGGTAAGGCCCGCTCCGCCGCCGAGCGCGAGGGCGTCGAGATCCGTTGCTACGACGTCATCTACAAGTGCCTCGAGGAGCTCGACGCCGCCCGTATCGGCATGCTCAAGCCCACCGAGGTCGAGGTCGCCACGGGTACCGCGACCGTCCTGGACACCTTCAAGGTGCCCAAAGTCGGTATCGCCGCCGGTGTCCGCGTCGAGGAGGGCGAGATCGCCGCGACCGATTCCGTGCGCCTGGTGCGCGACGGCATCGTGGTCTTCAACGGCAAGATCGCCTCGATGCGCCACTACAAGGACGAGGCCAAGAGCCTCAAGAGCGGTTCCGAGGGCGGCATTGGCCTGGAGAACTTCCAGGACATCAAGCCCGGCGACCAGATCGAGGGTTACCGCATCGACCAGGTTGCCCGTACCGAGTAGGGGGTAGCGCTATGAAGCAAACGCAGGCAACCCGCCGTCTGGGCGAGCAGCTTCGCGAGAAGCTCGGTTATATCCTGCTCTTTGAGGTTTCCGATCCGCGTCTCGACCTCGTTACTTTGACTGCGGTCGAGGTCGCGGTGGACCGTTCGTTCGCGCGCGTGTACGTGTCGTGCGATGCGAGCCGCTACGACGAGGTCATGGAGGCGCTCGCAAGCGCCAAGGGCCGTATTCGCAGCCTGTTGGCTCGCTCGCTCGATTGGCGTGTTACGCCCGAGCTCGATTTTCGCATCGATCGCTCGACCGATGAGGCCGAGCGCATCACGCGTGCGCTGGAAAACGTTCCCGCCACGCTTGCGATCGAAAAGGACGAGGACGGCTATCCGATAGCGGATGCCGCCCAGGAGGCAGCTTTAGATGACTAATTCCGCCGACCTCGCCTCGTGCGAGTCTGCAGATATTCAGCGACGCATCCTCGAGCTCATCGAGGGTGCGTCCTCCATTGCGATTTCGGGACATACTTCTCCCGATGGCGATGCCTTGGGCTCCGTATTGGGTCTGGGCCTTTCGCTCATGAAGTTTTTCCCCAACAAGGACATTGCGCTGCTGCTGGCAGACGATGACCCGGTTCCGCGTATCTACCGCTTTATGGAAGGTTCCGATCGCCTGGTGCCGGCATCTGCGTACGCCGGCAATCCTGACCTGTTCATCTCGGTGGACGTACCGGTCGTCGAGCGCCTGAACAACTCCGCCGAGGTGCTCCGCCGCTCGTCGCATGTGGTGTGCTTCGATCATCATCCGGCGCGCGAGGAGTTTGCCGAGCTCAGTCTGAGGCGCGTCGATGCCGCGGCCTGCGCCATGATCATCGACCGTTTCTTGGACAATTGCGGCATTGTCGCACGTGA
>CABRFW010000114.1 GCA_902470265.1 uncultured Collinsella sp. | reverse complement strand
TTCTTTTTGCTGGGTGAGCTGGTGGAGCACGCGCCCACCGCGCAACTCTTCAAGAATCCGACCGATCCGCGCACGGCGGATTATTTGACGGGACGTTTTGGCTGATACCATCTAGTACAGGCACCTTTAGGGTTAAGATGCGGTCATGCCGGCCGCAAAGGGGTTCAACATGATCTATTACGTCGAGGACGATGACAACATCAGGGATTTGACGGTCTATGCACTGCGCAAGCAGGGGATTGAGGCCGAAGGCTTTTCGTGCGACGGTGAGTTTAAGGCTGCCGTGGCGCGACGGGTACCCGATGCCGTCCTGCTCGACATCATGCTGCCCGATACCGATGGCTTGGCGATTATGCGTCGACTGCGTGCCGATCGCCTGACGGCGACGGTGCCCATCATGATGCTTACCGCCAAGGATACCGAGCTCGACAAGGTGATGGCGCTCGATGGCGGTGCCGACGATTACCTGACTAAGCCGTTTTCGCTCATGGAGCTTGCGAGCCGCTGCCGCGCACTGCTGCGTCGCGGCGGCATGGTCAAGCAGGCGAGCGATGTGCTCAGCGTGGGCGACATCGTGCTCTCGCCCAGCCATCGCGAGGTGACCGTTGCCGGCGAGCCGCTTAAGCTCACCCTGCGCGAGTTCGACCTGCTCGAGTACCTCATGCGCAA
Organism: uncultured Collinsella sp.; assembly: GCA_902470265.1. Classification (GTDB taxonomy): domain Bacteria; phylum Actinomycetota; class Coriobacteriia; order Coriobacteriales; family Coriobacteriaceae; genus Collinsella. The sequence goes on along the minus strand of CABRFW010000114.1, from coordinate 4,889 downwards.
GCCCGGCGTGGTCTTTACCCGCGAGTCGTTGCTGCAGAGCGTGTGGGGCTGGGACTTCGACGGCGGTTCGCGCACCGTTGACGTGCACGTGCAGACGCTTCGCCAAAAACTGGGCGAGCATGCCAGCGCCATCGAGACCGTGCGCGGCGTGGGCTACCGCTTGGCCGAGCCTTCTGCCGGTGATGGTGCCGAAGGTGACGACACCGCGGCCACCGCATCGGAGGAGTAACCCGTGGTCTTCGCCCCCCAGGGAAAACATACGCTGTCGCACCGCGTTTTTGTGACGATCTTTGTCTGCGCCATGGCGGTTATCGTGGCGTTTACGGTGCTGGGTGCGTTCTTTGTGCAAAACACCTTGGCGGATGCCACGAGTACCAACCTGGCGCAGGAAACCGAGCTCATTGCTGCCGCTCTCGACGAACAGCAGGAGCCCATCCCGTTCTTGCGTAGCCTCGATCGAGAGGACTTGCGAATCACGCTGATTAACAAGGATGGATCGGTTGCCTACGACAACGAGGCGTCGCCTTCCGCACTGCCCAACCATGGCGATCGCCCCGAGGTCATCGAGGCCTTTGAGAGTGGTTTGGGTTCCGCGGAGCGCGCAAGCTCTACGCTCGACGAGATTATGCTGTATCGCGCCGTCACCCTTGATAACGGCCAGGTCGTTCGCTTGGCGCAGGCCCAGCCTGGCGTTGCGGCGATTTTGCTGTCGATGCTGGCGCCGATGCTGCTTATCGCAGCAGCGGGTGCGGTACTCTCGTTTTTTATGGCGCGCCGTGAGTCCCGTGCCATCATCGCGCCGTTGCAAGAGGTGGATTTGGATCACCCACGCCGTAGCTATGAGCACGCCTATGCCGAGATGGTCCCCATGCTTGAGCGTATCGAGTCGCAGCGCCAGGAGCTCAAGCGCCAAATGGCGGTGCTAGCGGACAACGACCGTATGCGCCGCGAGTTCACGGCGAATATCACCCATGAGCTCAAGACGCCGCTTACGGCGATTTCGGGCTATGCCGAGCTCATCGCAAACGGCATGGTCGAGGGCGAGGACGACCTGCGCAACTTTGGCGGTCGCATCTATCGTGAGGCGGGCCGCTTGGCGGCGCTTGTCAACGACATCCTTACGCTGTCTAACTTGGACGAGGCCGAACGTGCAACTGAAGGCGAGGCAGTGCCCATTGGGTCCACGGAGCCTATTGAGCTCTCGCGTGCGATCTACGCGGTTGAGCAGCGTCTTGAACAGGTCGCCCGTCAGGCGAATGTGACGATAAGTCATGAGACCAAGCCTGTGGTCATCGAAGGCGTGTCGCGCTTGATCGACGAGCTCATCTATAATCTGGCAAGCAACGCCATCCGCTACAATCGACCCGGCGGTACGGTTACGCTGCAGTGCGGCACCAACGACGAAGGCCATCCGTTCCTTGCGGTCGCCGACACGGGAATCGGTATCGCGCCTGAAGAACAGGGCAAGGTATTTGAGCGGTTCTATCGCGTGGACAAGAGTAGGTCCAAGGCGCGCGGCGGAACCGGTCTGGGGCTTGCCATTGTCAAGCATGCGGCCCTGTATCATCACGCCACGCTCGATCTGTCGAGCGAGTTGGGCGTGGGAACCACCATTACGGTGACGTTTCCCATACAGCAGGACGAGCCATTCGCATAGCGATACAACATAGGTATTGATGTAGACGCCGCATTTGACTTTCGGGTGCGGCGTTGTTGTGCAATTTTACGATTGCTTCCGACATTTTTACAGGAGAGCCTGTTTCTTATGTATAGAGTTTGGTCTCGGTAAAAAGATGCGATAACATACGGACAGTTTTGTCAATCCGAACTGGGGAAATGAAAGGCAAGCTGCATGACCCTTCTCGAACTGTTCCAGCTGCTGAAGAAGCACCTTAAGCTGGTCATCACCCTTCCGGTGGTCTGCGCGATCGCCATGGGCATCGTGTCCTTCGTTGCGATGGACAACACCTACACCGCGACGACGAGCATGTACATTCTCGCCAAGACCGACGATAGCGGTCAGATGAGCTACAACGATCTCTCGGCGAGCCAGATGCTTTCCAACGATATCGCCACGCTGCTGGATAGCGATAGCGTTAAGAGCGGTGCTGCCAATGAGCTGGGCCTTGCTGACCTGGATGACTACAAGGTGTCTGTTTCCTCCGAGACCACCACGCGTGTCATTACGCTTTCGGTTACCGGCACCGATGCCAAGGAGACGGCTAAGGTCGCAAAAGCCATGGCCAGCTCGGTGAGTACGGTCGCTCAGAACGTCGGCGCTGCCCAGAGCATCAACGTTATCGACGAGGCTAAGACCCCCGAAGTCCCCAGCGGCCCCAAGCGTATGCTGTACGTTGCTGTCGCGTTCCTCGCGGGCATCTTTATCGCAGTTGCCTATGTCGTTTTGGCAGACATGCTCAACACCCGCATCCGCGGTGCCGAAGAGGCAGAAGAGCTCCTGGGCATTCCCGTTGTTGGCCGAATTCCGGCTATGAAAGGTGGTAAATAGGCATGGCTAAGGCAAAGAACACCGATAAGCTCGTTGTACAGAATGCCGCCAAGACCCTTCTGGCCAACATCCGCTTTGCGAGCGTGGACGACCCCATTCGCACCATCACCGTTACGTCCTCGATTCCCAACGAGGGCAAGTCTACGGTTTCCATCAACCTTGCCCAGGCTATCGCCACGAGCGGCAAGTCCGTGCTCCTGGTCGAGGCCGATATGCGCCGCAGGTCCCTTTCCGATATGCTCGGCGTTCGTTCGCGCGGCGGACTCTATGCGGTCCTTTCCGAGCAGATCTCCATTGACCAGGCAATTGTCGAGACGGGTCAGAAGAACTTCTACTTCCTCGATGCCGAGCCGCATATTCCCAATCCTGCCGACATCATCGTCTCCCATCGCTTTGCCAAGCTGGTAAAGGCACTGTCCGCCAAGTTCCAGTACGTCATCTTCGATGCTCCCCCGGTCGGCACCTTCATCGATGCTGCCGAGATCGCAAGTCTGACCGACGGTGCGCTTTTTGTCGTGCGTGAGGACTTCACCAAGCGCGAGGAGGCGCTCAACGCCATCGGTCAGCTTAAGAAGTCCGAGAAGGTCAAGCTCATCGGTACCGTTATGAACTACTGCGAGACCGAGACCAGCGAGTACTACTACTCCTACTACACCAAGGACGGTAAGAAGGTGAAGAAGGGCTCCGACGATCAGGGGACTTCCAAAAAGGGCATCTTCACCAACCGAGCAAACGTTTAGTTGATTAAGGCTGACCTATGCGTGACATTCATTGCCATATCTTGCCGGGTGTAGACGACGGCGCCGCCGATCTCGATGAGAGCTTGGCGATGCTCGAGGCTGCCAAGCGGGCCGGTGTAACCAGAATCGTTTGCACTCCTCACTGCCGTGATCCCTATTTTGATTACGACAAGATGTGGGATGCCTTTGAACTGCTGCGTGATAACGCTGACGGTTTTCCGCTCCAGATGGGCTTCGAGGTCAACCATCGAAAGCTCGTTGAGCTTGGTATCGATGCCGCGGAGCACTTGCATTTCGATGGAACCAACGAGTTTCTGCTCGAGCTTTCGACGCATGCCGATGCGTATGCGTTTAGAGAGTACGAGAACACGATTTACGATTTACAGTGCCTTGGCTACCAGGTGATCATCGCTCATCCTGAGCGCTATCGTGCGGTTCAAAAGGATGTAAGCGTGGCGGAGCGCCTGGTCGATATGGGCTGCAAGCTGCAGGCTTCGGCGGACTTTATTGCCGGCGGTCGCTTTGGTCGCGAGAAAAAGCCGGCACAGCGCCTGTTCGATCAGAACCTGTACAGCTTCATCGCGAGCGATGCCCATAACGTGGGTCATTACGACTGCCTGGCGAAGGCTCGCGCGAAGTTTAGCGTACGCGGAGCTCATTTTCGCTAAAATCTGTCCCTAACGTTCGCATTGAATGAAAGGGCAGCCATGGATATCCAACTTAAGACGGGATGCTTTGATGACGCGGCGTTGGTGCGCCGCGTCGTTTTTATGGACGAGCAGGGCTACGAGAATGAGTTCGACGCTATCGACGAGGATCCGAACTGCATTCATGTGACGCTCTATGTAGACGACGAGCTTGCCGGTTGCTCGCGCGTGTTTCCCGAAGAGCTTGAGCGCGCGGCTGACGCAGAGGCTCCGGTGTCGCCGGCGTGCGACTTGGACGAAGGCGTCGCGGCGGAGGAGACCTACATTATGGGGCGCGTCGCCGTGCTGCCGGCTATGCGTCGTCGCGGACTGGCGAGTGCGATCGTGGAGACCAGTGCTTCGTGTGCACGCGATGCCGGCGCCAAGCTTATTAAGCTGCATGCGCAGGAATACGTGCTGCCGCTCTATGCAAAGGCGGGCTACACGCAAATCGCCCCGGTAGATTACGAAGACGAGGGCCAACCCCATGTCTGGATGGCCAAGCGCGTAGATGGCAGATAGGGACGTTCCTTTTCTGCCGGCAGTTGGGGACACTCCTTGGCAATTGGCGCATCGGAGCGCTTAGACATACAGTTTTTCGATTCCGTATGTATATATGCGCGCTAATGGGTTATAAAATCTAAGTCTGAACATAGCAGGTCTGCGATGCGGCTCGGGCGACCGGGCCGTTTTTGCGGACGGGGGTAGCGCGAAAGGACTGCACATGCGTCAATTTAAGACCGAGAGCAAAAAACTGCTCGACCTCATGATCAACTCCATCTACACCAATAAGGAAATCTTCCTGCGCGAGCTTATCTCTAACGCGAGCGACGCCGTCGACAAGCTCAACTTTAAGAGCCTGCAGGATCCGAGCGTCAAGATCGACCAGGGCGACCTGGCCATTCGCGTCTCCTTTGATAAAGACGCCCGCACCATTACCATCTCGGATAACGG